>JBBQLI010000005.1:0-52643 GCA_038327765.1 Candidatus Limnocylindrales bacterium
ACGTGGGTGCGGGTATGCAGTCGCAGGTCGGCGAGGGTTCCGGTCATCACGGTACGGCCCCGGCGGATGATGCTCACCCGGTCGGCAAGGGCCTCGACCTCGTCGAGGATGTGACTCGACAGCAGGACCGTGCAGCCCTCCTCGCGCCGCTCGCGGACGACCTCCTGGAAGGCCTGTTCCATGAGTGGGTCCAGCCCGGAAGTGGGCTCGTCGAGCACGAGCAGATCGGCGTCGGCGGCGAGGGCGGCGATGAGGGCGACCTTCTGCCGGTTGCCCTTGGAGTAGTCGCGGATCCGTTTGGTCGGGTCGAGGTCGAATCGCTCGATGAGGGCTGCCCGGCGAGCCTCGCGGAGCCCGCCCTGGGTCGCGCCGAGGACATCGAGGCACTGCCCACCGGTGAGCCCCGGCCAGAGCGCGACATCGCCGGCGACGTATGCCAGCCGTTCGTGGAGCGTCGCGGCGTGCCGCCAGGGGTCACCGCCGAAGAGCTCGACGTGACCGCCGCTGGCGCGGATGAGGCCGAGGACGACACGGATCGTCGTGGACTTGCCCGCTCCGTTAGGGCCAAGAAAGCCGTGGACCTCTCCGGGGGCCACCTCGAGGTCGAGCCCGTCGAGGGCGCGGACCGGCCCGAAGGTCTTGGTCAGCCCTTCGGTGCGGATGACGGATCGGGACCCACGCATTAGGTATCACTCCTTCGTCGGGGCACGGAACGCGCCCTCGGCATAGACGATGGTGGCCTCCCGGGCCCACCGGTCGATCCCCTCAGGGGTCAGCGGATCGACCCCGATCGCCATGGCGATCTGGGTTCTCAGGATGATCAGTGCGAGGTCGTTGACCAGGAAGAACGCCGCCCTGACGGCAGGGTCCTCACTCGGCCGAGCGACGCCCATCTCGACCATCATGTCGAGGAGGCGTCGGGTCGCGGCATACCACCGTCCGAACAGCGCGGCTCCCGCTGGGTCGTTCGTCAGGAACAGCCGGCGCAGGTACGCCGGTAACGGCGAACCGTGCGGGAAGCCCCGGGCGAATGCCTCGGCGAGCGAGCCCTTTGCCGCCCCGCCGGTGAGCAGCTCGGCTACCTCGTCGGTCGGCATGGCCTCGAAGATCGCATCGAACGCCTGCGCGGCGTACGCGTCGACCTCGGCACGCAGACCGTCCTTGCTCCCGAAGTGGTGGAGGACGAGCGCTGGGGACACGCCGGCCGGGGTGGCGATCTCCCGCACGGTGACCGCGTCGGGGCCACGGTCGGCGAAGAGCCGCAACGCGGCATTCCGGATGGTCGCACGGGCGGTGAGGTCACGGGGGTCGGTAGCTGAACTCATGTTCAGTAGACTAAACATCTGACCAGTGTGTCGTCAAGGGTCTCGGTGCCCAGCTGCCGTCCGATGGCTGCGAGGGAGACTCGGTGAGTCCGGCTCCAGACTCGGGACACTGAGGCATCCCTCCGCCCGCCCGGGGTAAATCAGGTGCTCGATCGCGATCGATCAGCGATCGCCGCACGAAGTGGTTGACACGCGCCGGACGATGTGCATCGAGAGCCTACGCACGGTTTGGTGCTTCAACAGACGTCATGTATTCAGGGCCTACACGATCCTGCTTGACGATCGCGATCGTGTGCGCGAGTTTCTCGCCGCACGCGGGATCAGCACGCGGGTGTACTACAACCCTCCCTTGCACCTGCAGCCGGCGTTTCGTCATCTGGGCTACCGATCCGGTGCATTCCCGGCCGCGGAGCGGACGGCGGAACGGATGCTCTCGCTGCCGATCTATCCGACCATGAACACTCGCCAGATCGATCGGGTGGCGGCCGCAATGGCTGATTGGGAGCGCCTCCACCTAGAACATGGCACGCCCGCGACAGCCTCACGTCGCGGTACCGCCCACCTCACCTGACTCACGCCGTTTCAGCACCCGACCGAGTCCGTCGCGCTCAAGACGGCGAAAGAGTCAATCGCTCTCGCTCTCGCTCTCGCTCTCGCTCGAACTCCACTCCGCTCCTTCGATCGGGATACGAATGTTTGTGGCATCCGCGCGTCCGACTCCTGTCGGGTGCGCCACAACGGCATCCAGCAGCGCGGACACCAGCCTGTGCTTGTCGGCGGCCGGCGTCAGGCAACCTTTGCATGGAGCGGACGATGCAGCCGAGGTGATGCACTCATTCGCCGCCACGATCGCGACCCTGGGGTGAGCGACTCGCCGTGGTCAGCGCTTGGCCATCGGCCCTTCGCAATCCCGACACCCCATGCCATAGTGAGAGCCATGGTCGTCCGGACGGTGATCGAACGCGGGCCCAAGGCGAAGCGCGCAGTTGCCTTCGCACTCGATTGGCCTGGGTGGAATCGCGGCGCCAAGACCGCCGAACTCGCCCTGGAGACGCTCGAGTCGTATCGCGCGCGCTACCGGCCAGTCGCGAGCCTTGCCGGGATAGAGCACGAGTTCGATGCCGCTGGCCCGCTCGAGATCGTGGAGGACAGGATCGGGACCGGGTCCGTCGATTTCTGGGGCATCTCCTTCTCCGCGTCGTCGACCGAGCAGGGGCCGATGACCGAGTCCGAGTTCGACCGCGGGATCACGCTGCTGCGTGCCTCGTGGGCCTTCTTCGACGGCGTCGCGGCACGGGTCTCGCCGGAGATGCGCAAAGGGCCCCGCGGCGGGGGACGGGACCGCGACCGGATCATTCGCCACACCATCCGGACCGAGAGCGAGGACTTCGCCAAGCAGGTCGGCCTGCAGATCCCGGAGGAAGGGGCGCTGACGCCGGATGGGCTGCGGCACCATCGCGAAACCTATGTCGCGGCCATGCGCGCTTACAACGCCGGTGAGATCCAGAAGCGCATGCGGTCGTGGACGCTGCCATTCCTCATCCGGCACTCGGCCTTCCACACGCTCGACCACGCGTGGGAGATGGAGGACAAGGACCTCTCTACCGAAACCGGGGCCTGACCGTTCGAGCGGGCTGCTCAGCCGTCGGTCCCGGGCACGCTGCACGGTGGGCCGGGTGGCGCTCGATATACTCGCCAGGTCCCGAACGACAATGTGGCGCGAGGAGGGTGCAGTGCCGAGAGCCGACCCGCTGCGCGACCCGTGTCTCGATCCGTCGGTGATCGCCACGATCGTCGCGATACCGGACATCATCGAGCGCAACCATGCGATCACCCGTGGCTACCACGCTCTGTCCGAAGCAGTCGCGGCATTGCTTGGTCGCGGTGATGGCAACTGGTGCACCTTCGGGCAATGGGCCAGCGCAGAGGCAGGCCGCGCGATCCGGGGCGAGTCGATCCCGCGGCTCATACGGCCCATCCTCGGCCCGGAGATCGAACGCGCCGTCGCGGACGGCAACGCCGCGGTCTTCGGAGACGTCGGGCCGCCATTTGCCCGGTTCGTCACGGCGTTCCGCGACGCCCCGGCGGCGCGCCGTGATCCGGAGCGCGCAGATGCGGTCCTGGCTGAACTCTGCACCTGGGACGAATTGGTCGGGAGCCCTGACCTTGCGCGGGCGTTCCGCGCCTACACGGACGTGTTGCTGCTCGGCGATGGGACAGACGCGGAGCGCGGCGAGCACCGGGCCCAACGGATGCTGGTCGCGAATGTCTCGGTCGGAGCAGCCGAACAGATCGTCGCTGACCCGTTCGTTCGAGCCGCGATCCCGGGAAGATCCCTGCTCGCCGTGATCGCAACCGCGCATCTCGGGATCCACTTGCCGGACGCCACACTCGCGCTCGACCGCGACGTGCCCGCGCCGACGTATCTGGGCGGGCTGCCCTTCCCCCGGGCCCTGATGGAGCTCAACGACCCCGACCTGCTGATGCTGGCTGACAGATTCGATCAGGACCCGTCGTCGGCTGCCCACAGCCACGCTCCCGATTGGGAGGAGTACAAGGAACGGGTGGGCTTCATCTTCACGTTCATCCGCGCCTACCAGCAGGACCCGGCCCTGTTCGCCTTACCCGTCGGTTAGGACCGGCCGCATCGTGGTCGTCCAGCACGCCGGGTAGTCGGGCGCCGCGGCACCGATGATGGGTCAACCGACCTCAGGATCGCCGAGCTTCGCTCGGGACAGGACGAATGGCGCACGACGGACGAACGAGACATCGTCGAGCTGGGAGACCAGCGCCGCCGCGACGTCTGCCCGTGTCACGCGCGCCCCAGGGCTCAAGCGCTCCGAGAGCCGATATCCGCGTGGCGCACCATCCGTGACGATCGCCGGTCGCAGTGCCGTCCACGCAAGGCCCGAGACCGAGAAGACGTCGAACTCGCGTTGCTTCGCCCCGACAACGTGGCGAGCGACAAGCCGCACGATCCTCGAGGCGACCCGATCGATGACCGGCTTGGCATCGCCCGGCGCGTCGACCGCCGCTCCCGATAGCGCGATCAGGCGCGCGACACCGTGCGCCTCCATGGCAGACACCAGATGACGCATCCCGAGTTCCAGGGAAAGCTCATCTTCGAGCGTGTTCGTGCGCGGACCGAGCGCGGCGATGACGGCGGCGGTGCCGGTCACCGCGCGGCGCAGCGCGTCGGGATCCGCGACGTCGCCGACGATCGTCGAGGCGTGCCGGATGCCCGGCGCGGTCGAGGGCTGACGGGACAAGAGGACCACGTCGTGTCCCAAGGCCACGGCCTGCGTCATCGCCAGCGAGCCGATGCGCCCCGTGGCACCGAGGATGGTCACCTGCATGTCGATCGCCCCATCATCGGTCGGCCATCGCCGGTCGCTGAGTCCCCCCTCGGCGGCGGGGACGCCCATGCGTCGCGGTGGTCGCGCGCGAACGTGGCGAAGTCGATGGCGGGCCGGCCGGTCACTCGTTCGACGTCGTCGGTCAGGGCCGCGGCGAGACCGAACCGGGCGGCCGTGTAGATGCCGAGCGTGACCGCGATCATCGCCGTCGGCATCCCGCGTCGTTGCATCCGACGCCAGTAGTGCCAGGGCGTCGGGTCGGCGTAGCTGACGGGCCGACCAAGGGCCTCCGTCAAGATCGCCGCGCACTCGCCGTAGGTCAGCGCCGCGGGTCCAGTGGGCGTGTAGGCGCGACCCGCATGTCCTGGCTCGATGAGGGCACGCACGGCCAACGTGGCCACGTCGCGCACATCGACGTGGGCCGTCCGCGATCCTCGGCCGGCCGGGATGTAGATCTCGTTGCGTTCGCGGATGTCAGCGGCGTGGGTCGTCGAAAGGTTCTGCATGAAGTAGGCGGCGCGGATGAACGTCCAGTCCAGGCCGGAGCCGCGCAGGTGGTCCTCGATCTTGCGGTGGGGCACGATCCGGTTTCGCTCGGCGCCCTGGATCGACAGGAACACCACGTGACGGACGCCGTGGACCTTCGCCGCATCGAGGGCCGGCCCGATGACATGCTTCACGTCGGCGATCTGCGGCGGCCTGAGCAGGAACATCCGAGTCACGCCGTCGAACGCGCTGAAGGTCGATGGGTCGGCAAAGTCGAAGCGGACGATCTCGACCGTCTCGCCGAACGCCGCCCGAGCGTTCTCGACGTCCCTCGCCGCGACGCGGATCCGAGCGCCAAGATCGAGCAGCCCCGCAACGAGCGGCGTACCCATGTTGCCTGGCGCCCCAGTCACGAGGATCAGGCCGGGTGCGCCGGGATCATCGGGCATCGGGTCGGGCATCAGGCTGGGGTGGGGTACAAGATCTCACCAGGCATTCCGGGGCGAGCCAAGCTATCCGTGGCCTCAGCCAGTCGCCTGTGCCCGCTTCGTCAGCCTTCGGGCCATGCCACGAAAGATGAGCGCGTGGATCGGATACAGGAGATACCAGTAAAGCAGACCGGGGATGCCCTTTGGCTCGAAGAACGCAGTCTGGACGAAGATGCTGCCGATGCCCTCGGGCGTGACTTCAAACTGGAGCCAGGCGCGCCCCGGCACTTTCATCTCGGCGCGGAGTCGCAGGAGCTCCGGCCTCCGGACCTCCTCGACCCGCCAGAAGTCGAGCGCATCTCCGACGCGGAGGCGCTCGGGGTCGCGACGCCCGAGGCGCATCCCCACGCCTCCGACGACCCGATCGGCAAGGCCGCGGAGCCGCCAGAGCACATGTGCATAGGGCCAGCCTGACGCCCCGCCGATCCGTTCGACTTCCTCAAAGACCCGCTCGGGTAACACGCGAACGCGGATGACCTGCCGGTCGATGATCATCCCTTCGCGCGACGTCATGGAGGACAAGGCGGCCTTGTCAGGGGCTGCGAGTGCATCGAACCAGGTCGATTCGCCGGCCTGGCGATCGGTGCGCTCGAGCGCCGATCGGAGGGCTTCGGCATACGAGCACGGTTCGATCCCGAGACGCTGGGCCGGTCCCGGGTCGTGGACGATGACCTCGTTGCGAAGGCCTTCGATGAGCGGACGTGCGATGTTCGCCGGCACCGGAGACACGATGCTCACCCAATACGAGCTCAGGCGTGGCGTCAGGACGGGGACAGGGATCATGAGGCGGCGCAGTCCCCGCATCCGCGCATAGCCGCGCATCAGGTCGCCGTAGGAGAGGATGTCGCGCCCACCGATCTCGACGACCCCGACGACTTCCGGGTGATCGAGCGCCGCGACGAGGTAGTCAAGGACCTCGCTGATCCCGATGGGCTGGCACCGGGTCCCCACCCAGCGTGGCGTGATCATGACCGGCAGGCGCTCCGTGAGATGGCGAAGGATCTCGAACGACGCGCTGCCTGACCCGATGATGATCGCCGCGCGGAACTCGGTGACCGGTACGCCGTGCCGGGCGAGCTCGGCCCCCACCGCATGACGACTCGCGAGGTGCGGCGACAGAGCCGCGCCATCGACGCCCAGACCGCCGAGGTACACGATCCGTCGTACCCCCGCCATCGCGGCAGCGGTGGCGAACGCCTCGGCAGCTCGGTGATCCTGCTCGGCGAACGTCCACTCGCCCCCGCCCATCCCGTGCGCGAGGTAGTACGCCACGTCGACGCCCTCGACCGCCGGAGGCAGGCTTGCTGGGTCAAGCAGATCTCCGCCGGCGATCCGGGCCGTCGGAAATCGCGCTGCGAGCAGTGCCGGGTTGCGGGACAGGAGGACCAGATCCTCGCCGCGCTCGGCGAGGAGCGTCGCAAGCCTGCCTCCGACGTACCCGCTGGCACCGACGATGAGGATGCGCATCGGTCTGAGTATGCGTCGGGCTCAGCCGGGTCGGAGGGTCCCCGACCAGACCTGCCATGCGAGGAGCGTCTTCGCGACGAGACTCAGGATCATGTACGTCTTCTCTCCGGCCAGGTAGTCACTCCAGCGTCCGATCTTCCGGTACTGAAGGATCATCGTGATCGCAAAGATGTTGAAGGCGACGAACAGCGAGCCGATGATGACGTACACGAAGCCCGGGATCTTGAGGTCCGCGGGCAAGTTCGGTTGGGCGCCGTAGGCCCACAGGACCGAGAAGATCGCGATCCACGGGATGATGCCGGCGATGCAGCCGAAGATGAAGTGCTTCCAGTCGGGCGTCGCCTTGCCCTCGTTCGCGGCCTCCATCGACCAGCCGAACAGGATCATGGCGACGTTGCATCCGGCGACGCCGATGAGGGCCGGGAAGTCCGTGATATACGACAGGTACGCGATGGCGACGATCATCACCGTCGAGCTGAACGCGTACTCCACCCAGCGGAGCGGGTTCATGCCGCGGGCGAGGAATCCTTCGTAGCGGTCTCGCAGGAACCAGCCGGCCGCCGCGTGAGCGATCGCGCTCATGAGGAAGAAACTCGCGATCAACCAGGCAAGCGGCATCTCGAACAGGACGACCTGTGTCTGCTCGACGCCCTTGAACGTGCCGTTCTCCAGGATCGGGCGGATGGTCGGGACGATCGGCCGGAAGACGGCCGCGGTCGAGCTCACGGCGATCATCAGGACGAACTGGAGGAAGTGCGTCCCTGCGAGAAAGCGATTCCAGCGGCGCAATGATCGCGCGCGGTCCTGCGGGATCGGCTGGCCGGCCGTGGCGATCATCATGGTGGGTCCTCGTCAGCTGGAGCCAAACGCCGACATCGGTGGCGTGCTCTCGAAACCCTTTCGCGCCGTCCGAGCCCGCGGATGGGTCTGGTCCAACGTCATGACTCCGCTCCGGCGTCATCCACGCGGCGCCACCACGTCGCCATCTGCTCGAGTTCGTCAGGGCCGAACCGATCGAGGAAGCGCGCCCGGACGAGCGCGACGTGTCCGGCTAGCGCGGTCCGCAGCATGGCAAGTCCGGCATCGGTGAGGATCGCGTAGGCGCCGCGTCGGTCCTCGGGTGCGCTCTCGCGGATGACGAGGCCGACCCGCTCGAGCCGTTCGACGACCCTGCTGACCCCGCTCCGGGTGAGGACGCTGTCCGCGGCGAGATCCTGGATCCGCATCCGGCGACCCTCGGCCCACGAGAGGCGGAGCAAGACCTCGAACTCGACGTGCGAGATCCGGCAGCGCTCCGCGAGGTCGTGCTCGATCAGCCGCATCAGTCGGCCGTGGACGCCGAGCAGCCCGCCCCACGCATCTCCTTCGAGCGGGGTGAAGTCGTCGACCCCGCCGTCCTGATCAGTCATCGCGTTTCGGCCTCTTGACAGCTAGGTGCGCACGCACCTACTATGCGTGCCTGCTCACGCAACTACTCTAGCAGCGTGGCTGGCCGACGACAATGGGAGTACACGATGGCTGTGATCGAGATCGTCAAGTTCCGACTGAGCGACGGCGCGGACGAGGGGGCATTCCGGGCGCTCAACGAACGCTTCCAGCGGGAGGTGGTCCCGATGATCCCTGGTCTCGAGCGGCGCGAGGCGACGCGGGCTGAGGACGGCGCGTGGGTCCTCGTCCTGCGCTACCGGGACGCAGACAGCGCGGCCCGCGCGATGGGGTCGGACACGAGCGACGTATCCGTTCAGTTCATCGCGATGCTCGACATGTCCACGATGTCGATGGCGCGCTCCGAGATCGTCTCCGAGTAGCCGGACGGGCGAGTCGGGCCGGTTGACGAGGGTGAAATGAGACTGCGACTGCGTCGGGGCGAGCCCAGCGAGACGAGCCGGCTCGAGGCGTTCAGCGACGGCGTGTTCGCCGTCGCGATCACCCTCCTGGCCCTTGACCTGGGGCGGATCCGCGCGCGGCCCGATGCGGTGCCGCCGATGACGCTGTTCGACAGCCTGACCAGTCAGTGGCCGACGCTCCTGGCGTTCGCCGGCGCATTCGCCTTCGTCGGAATCGCCTGGACGAACCACCACAACGTGTTCGTCCGCGTCAAGGCAGTCTCGCGGTCGCTCAACGGCGCCAACCTGATCCTGCTCGCCGGGGTGGTCATGGTGCCGTGGGCCACATCGGACCTTGCGGAGACCCTCGGCGACCCGGCCAGCGTGTCAGCCCACCAGGCGATCCTCCTGTACGCCGGGGTGACGATGCTCGGTGCCCTCACGTGGGGCCTCCTGTTCCATGTCCTCGGCTCCAACCCGGACCTGCTCGAGGACGCCGACCATGCGCATGGGTTCCGAGCCGACCGGATCGGGGCGGTCGTCGGCGTGTCCACGACGGCCGCAGCGGCGGCCGTCGGCTACCTCATCTCGCCGATCCTCGGGACCGCGCTCCTGGCCCTCGTCCCCGTGATCTTCGCTGTCGCCTCCGAGGGTTTCGAGCGCGGCGACCGCCCAGCACCCATGGAGGTCTCATGAAGCAGCACATCGTGCCCGCGGGCGATGGCCCGGACTACGACTGGACGAACGACCACATCTTCATCAAGACCCCGGCGGAGATGACCGACGGACGTGTCACCCTCGTGGAGGACATCCTCAAGCCCGGATTCCACCTGCCGCGCCATCATCACCAGGTGATGACCGAGATCTTCTTCGTGGTCGAGGGCGAGGCGACGTTCGCCTTCGATGACGAGACCGTTCAGGCGACGGTCGGGATGACCGTCACGGTGCCGCCCGGGATCAGGCATGAGGTTTCGTCCCCTGGCGGCGCCAGGTTCATCACGGTCTTCACGCCCGGCGGCTTCGATCACTACCTCGCGGAGCTCGCGGCCCTGGCGCCCGCCCAGATGGATGACCCGGCAGTCATCACCGCCCTCGGCCGGCGGTACGACATCTGGGTTGAATGACCGTGCCGATCACCAACAAGGCGACGACCGCCCTCTGGACCGTGCGGCACGGGGGCGCACGAGCATGTGACTGGGCTCATGACCCAGCCCCGCCATGCTGCTCAAGAGACAGCGTCGTGCTCGCGGAGGTCGTGATCGTCGACTGATCTCGCCGACCGTAGGCTGAGACGCTCGCAGGCTCGATGGCCGACCTCGTCAACGGCCGGCTACAGGGTCGCGGCGACCGCGGGCGGGATGAGGTCGACGCCGTCGGGCGTGAACAGGTAGCCGTGAGCGCGCCCGCGGATATCGGTGTGTCCGTACTGCCAGACGATCCGATCGGTCTTCGGATCGATGATCACCACTCGGTTGCGGAAGTCGTCGTTCACCGCGACGAGGCCGTTGGGCAGATCGATCGCGAGGCTCGGATGGTCGAGCCGCCCTCGCCCGTTTCGGGGCGCGTATCGCCACAGGACGTGGCCGTGCGGATCAAGACGGACGATCGCGCCAGGGTTGGAGTAATCCACCACCAGGATGTCGCCGTTGACGTCAAGGTGCGCGTCGGATGGGTACAGCGTGGGGACGTGGATGTCGAACACGACATGCCCCGCCCTGTCCAGCCGGACCACCCGAGAGCCCCTGATCTCCGTGATCAGAAGGCCACCGTCGGGGAGCGGCGTGTCGCCGTTCGGGGAGCCGTAGGAGGTCGGGGCGTGGTCCACGCACACACCCGTGCGACCCCACTGGCGCGTGATCCGCTTCGCCGGGTTGATCTCGAGGATCCGGCAGTTCCCGATGTCGGCGACGATCACGTCGCCATTTGCCAGTGGATAGGCGTCGTCGGGCGTGCGCAGCCGGCCCGCTTGGGAACCGGCGACGCCATAGCGACCGTATTGCCACACGATCCGGCGGGTCGCGATGTCGATGCGGACGATGACCTGTCGTTCTTCTTCGTTGGCCACGATGGTCCTGCCATCCGGCGACAGGAAGGCATCGTCGGCCGCGAAGCCCTGTCCGGCAGGCAGGCTGCCGGCGCTCGGGAATCGCCACTTGATGGCACCCGCCTGGTCGACGATCAGGATCCGTCCGTTCATGTGGTCGGCGATCATCAGGTCACCGCTGAACGGGCCTGAGACGACCGGGGTCGGGGTCGACCCGGCACCCAGGACAGCACTCGGGGCCGGAGTCCGGGCAACGGACGAGGGCTCCGGCGAGTCCCCCAGGACGGCGGGCGTCGGGGGTGAGGACGCGCTCGGACTCGATGGCACGGCGGATGGTGACGGCCGGTCGATCCCAAGCTCTGTCCCGGGATTCGCGGTCATCCCGCCAACCACGTCGCTGGCAGCCAGCGCAAGCAGCGCCACGGATCCGACGATCAGCGCGATCCTGAGTCGTCGCGAACCGGGCGTGCCAGACACGGGATGCGCCTGGGGCGAACGTCGCATGCAGGTTCTCCAGACAAGGGGGACGTCCGCGGCATGGTAGAGACGATCCACAAGACTGAGGTAAGGGACGGCGAGCGCAGCGTGGGCGTCCGGGTGCAGCACCTGACCCCGTGACCGAACGGGAGCGAGAACCCGCCGCATCGACTAGCCTGCCGCGATGCGATGGCCCCCGTGATGAATGCTCAGCGCACGCGAATGACCCTCGCCGTCGCGGTGGCCCTGCTCGTCGCGGCGTGCGGCCAGACGCCACCGACCGTCGCACCGACGGGACCGTCCCTGGCCGTTGCGACCCCGGTCCCTGTGGCGTCGACGCCGGATCACGTGGCGTCCGCCACCCCTACGGCCACGCCGTCGAAGGGGTCGCTGGCCCCGCTCCACGTCGCCGCCGTCCGCTCCGACATCACGCTCCCGGAGGCCCGGACGCGGGCCGTCGCCGTCGCGGTCGGATCGACGCTCATGGTGTGCGGTGGCCTGACGGGCGCCGGCGTCACGTCGGGCACCATCTGGTCCATCGACCTGGGCACGGGCCATGTCGCGAAGGGCGGCACGATGGCTGCGCCCGTGCACGATGGCGGGGCGGCCCTCCTCGGGAGTCAGGGCATCATCGTGGGCGGCGGGAAGGTGTTCGCGGGTTCCGTCTCGCAGCGCCTGGACCCATCAGGTTCCACCATCGTTATCGGCAAGCTACCGGCGGTCCGTGCCGACCTCGCCGTGGTATCCGTCGCGGGCGGGCTGCTCGTCGTGGGTGGAGGGACACCGGCCGGACCCGACACTCGCGTCCTTGCGACGACTGATGGCCACGCCTTCCGGACCGTCGCCCACCTTCGCGTGGGCGTTCGCTACGCGGCCACGGTCGTCCTCGGCGATGTCGTCTACGTCATCGGCGGGAGCACGCCATCAGGCGATACGAGCGTCATCCAGTCGATCGACCCACGGACCGGCACCGTGCGGATCGTGGGCAATCTGCCCCACGCCCTATCGGAGGCCTCAGCGTTCGTCCTCGGCGGCGAGCTCTTGATCGCGGGCGGTCGGCGCGCGGGCCGTGCACAAGCCGGCATCTGGCGATTCGACCCGAGCGATGGCCATATCTCGAGCGCCGGCCGGCTCCCCTACGCAGTCGCGGACGCCGCCGTCGTCGTCCAGCAGGGAACGGCCTATCTCATCGGCGGGGAGTCGACCCAAGCGCTGAGCACGATCATCGCGGTGACCGCCAGCTGACCGGAACAGGCGCGGTTGTCATCGTCGTCCTCAGCGTCCTCCGACGAGCCGCCGCGCCGACTCGTCTCAGAGCGTCGCGGCGATCTTCATCGCCATGGCCGCCACTGCATCGGCGTCGACGCCGGCCACGCTGACGGTCAACAGGACGGTCGTCGGGCCCTTGATGAAGACCACCTCGACGCTGTCGGCGTGCTTCAGCGCAAAGCCTCCGTCGTCGCCGAGACCGGAGATCTGCTCGGTGATCAGCTTGGCGATCGCCGCCTTGGCTCCGGCGATGGCGGGAGCGATCTTGAGCTGGTCTACCACGAGGATGACGCTGTTCTGCTGGCCCAATGGCGCACCCCAGCGGCAACTCGTGACGCTGCCCGCCGCCGTGTCGACAAAAGTCTTCTGGGCTTTGCCTGCCCCCGAGAAAAGTGTGAGCGCGTCGGAGTCGCTCATGAACGTGCAGGCACTTCCATCGCCGCTCGACGCGACGGCCGTGGCGGTGGCGGTGGCGCTCGGCGCCGAGGCTGACGAACCCGACGCGCTCGCGGACGCCGAGGTGCCTGTGGACGCTGTCGCGCCACTGATGGCCGACGCTGCCGCCGAGCCACTGGGCGTCGCGCTGGTACCGGAACAGGCTGCCACCAGCGCAACCACGAACAGACCCAAGCCAAAGGTGCGTGCGTTCATCGGGCGCTCCTGACGATCCACGGTCCGAAGGTGGGAACCCCATCGATCGGTCGGACGGTACCACGCTGCCTGGAGCGAACGCGTTCGAGTACCACGAGCCGTCTCGACCGAACTGTCCGCCGATCGCCCCACGCCCGGCTGGGTCGAGCTCGCGGCTAGTCCTCGTCGTCCGCCGACGAGCCGGTGCGACGACGCCTGAGGACGATGACGGTCGCGACGATCACGACGACCGCGATCGCGACGATCGGCAGCGTGGCATCCCCGCTCGAGGTGGCCGGGGCCGGGGTGACAGGTGCGGCCGAGGCCGTCGGCGTGGCGGCGGGCGAGGCGCCCGGTGACGCCCCCAGTCCGGACGCGATCGGCGTGGCGCTCGGCGACGGTGCCGGCGCCGTGGCGTCGGTGAGGAGCGTGTAGTCCACGGAGCCGTACCCGAACAGCGGGACGCCGTTCGCCGGCTGGTTCGCCCATCCCCCGAATTTGTCCGTCCGATACGCCGCGAGCGTGTCGTCGTAGTAGAGGATGTGATACGGCGCCTGGTCGTAGAACAGGTTCTGCATCTGGGCCATGACGGTGTGACGTTGATCGTCGGTCACGGCTGCATTCTGCTGCTCGAAGAGCTGGTCGTAGGTGGCGTTCGACCAGAGGCTGTCGCTGGTGCCGCCGATCGCGCCCGTCGTGAAGATCTGGAGCAGCGGGTTCGGGTCGGCGTAGCCGGTCCATCCCCAGATGATCATGTCCCAGTCGGCCGTGTAGCCCTTGCCTGCCTCCGGCGGCAGCTCCTTGTCGATGAGCGCGGCCGAGTCATAGACCGCCGTCGACACCGGGATGCCGAGCTGCGCGAACCAGCCCTTGATGAAGGCGGCGGATGGGGCGTAGCTGGGCGAATCGTTGGCGATGTAGAGGCGCAGCTTGATCGGCTTGCCTTCCTTGTCCAGGCGTTGCCCGTTCCCGTCGACGGGATACCCCGCGTCGGTCAGCTTGGACGCCGCCAGCGTCAGGTCGAATGTCCTCGGATGGTCCGGTTCGACGTGCCAGCGCGTTTGGAATGGGGGGACCTGGGTCGTCCCGGGCGTCCCGTACCCGCTCAGGACGCGGTCGATCAGCTGCTGCTTGTCGATGGCATACCCCAGCGCGTCGCGGAAGTCCGGGTCACGCAGCGCCTTGGTCGACGCGCCACCACCCTTGATGTCCTTGCCGTAGCTGTTCAGGTCGAGCATCGTCCAGCCGTTGGTGGTGCCCCTGACCGCGGCGATGTTCGGCTGCGTCTTGAGGTCGTTGAAGGCCGCGGGCAACAGGCCCTGTGCATAGTCCAGATCGCCGCTCTTGATCGCCTGGACCATGGTCTCGCCGCTCTTGAAGAACTGGAGGACGACCTGGTCTGCGGCCCCCTTCGTGCCGTGGTAGTGCGGGTTTCGCGCGAACCGGACGAACTGGCCTGTCTGCCATTCGACCGCCTGGTACGGACCGGTGCCGACCACCGGGACAGCGTTGGCGAACGTGGCGACCGACTTGAGCGTCTGGCCCTTCCAGATGTGCTCGGGCAGGATCGGGATGTACATCTGGAGGATGCGGCTCGACGGGTCCGTGTTGGTCACGACGAGCGTGGTGGCGTCCGGTGCCTCGACCTTCGTCACGCCCGCGTTGGTCAGGTCAGGGTCGAGGTAGCCGAGGCCGACGGTGCTCCCCGCGGTCGACGCATCAAGGACGAACTGCAGCGTCCAGCGCGCGTCCTCGGCCGTAGCCGGTTGCCCATCGGACCACTGCACACCCGCCGGGATCTTGAAGGTCCACGTGTAGGTCTTGCCGTCCGGGTTGGCGACCCGCGTCCACGACTCGGCAAAGCCCGGGACCGGCGCCAGATCGGGTCCGAACCCGACCAGCAGATCGTAGTTGAGCGTGAAGACCTCGAACCCGGTCTCGAGGGCGGTGCCCCACGGGTTCATCGAGTCCAGATCCTGGACCGTCCCGACCCGCAGGACGTGGTCCGACGAGGCGCCCGTCGGAGCGGCGGCCGGAAGCACGGCCGCGAATCCGATCGCGGCGGCGGCCAGGACGCGCAGGTGGATCCCGAACGACTTCCTCATCGGTTGCGGACTGTTGCATACACGCGCGCCACTCGCCGATATCGGCCCACGATGCGAGACTCCGATCTCCGGCCGCGTCGTCGGGCTGGGTAGACTCCCCCGATGGAGCACCCCGATGGACCGACGACCTTCCGCCTGATGGTCTTCAACATCGAGGAGGGTGGGGTCGGCGTCGATCTGGCCCAGGTCATCAAGGCGATCCGCCTGGCCGATCCGGACGTGGTCGCACTCCAGGAAGCGGTGGGCAACACCGCCCGCATCGCGGATGGACTCGGATGGGCATTCGCCTCCCATCGGACGCAGATCGTGTCGCGCCATCCCCTGCTGGATCCCGCGACCCATCACGCGGGGCCGGCCTTCGTCGAGGTCCGGCCTGGCGGCTTCGTCGCTGTCGCGAGCGTCCACACGCCGGCCGAGCCCTACGGCCCCGAGCTCGCGCGTGACGGTGGCAGTGCCGACGAGATCGTGACGCTCGAGCGACGGATCCGGCTGCCTCGGATCGAACCGGTCCTGCCCAGGCTCCGGGCGCTCGCCGAGGGCGGCCTGCCGGTCTTCCTGGCGGGCGACATGAACGCACCGTCGCACCTCGACTGGACCCGCGCAGCGGTCGGCACGCGGCCGCACGTCCGGTCGGTGGTCGACTGGCCGGTCAGCCGCGCCATCGAGGCCGCCGGCCTTCGGGATACCTGGCGTGAGCGACATCCGGACCCGATCCGCGAGCCCGGTCTGACGTGGTGGGCGGCTCGCCCGCCGACCGGTGGCTACGAACCGGGTCCGGACACGCCTGACGACCGGATCGACGTCATCTACGCGGGCGGTCCCTCGACGACCGTCGACAGCTGGATCGTGGGCGAAGCCGGGCGCCCGGATGTTGCGATCGTCGTCGACCCGTGGCCGTCGGACCATCGCGCGGTCGTTGCCACGTTCGAGGTCCGACCGGCGCCATTGCCGCGGATCCATGGCGCAGTCGTCCCACCCCTCGCGATCGCCCTGACGCCTCCAGCGGCCGTCACCCGTTTCGAGACGAGCGCGCCGACCTATCGGACCGGTGAGCCGATCGAGGTGTCGTGGGACGGTGGGCCCGGCTATCGCTGGGACTGGGTCGCCGTCTTTCGCGCGCCGGCGGACGAGCTGCCCGACGCGCACCTGATCTGGGAGCACACCGACGCGCGGGAGGCCGGATCGGTGCGGCTCGGTGCCTCGTCAGCCGTGGTCGACCAATCAGCGATCGGTGGACGGTGGCCGTTGCCACCGGGCTCCTACGTGGCTGCCTATCTCCTTGACGACGGGCCGACGGTCCTCGGTCGGGCCGCGTTCGACATCGTTCCGTGAGGCTCGGCGGCTGGGCTAGGTGCTCCTCGGTATCAGGAGACGCGCGACGACGATCGCCACGACGGCCAGCACGGCGACACCGGCGATGAGAAGGATGGCGACGAGTCCCTCGATCGAATCGATGTGACCTTCGACCTGACGAAGGGACTGCCCGGCCAGGACGGTTCCCCCACTCCACGGCAGGACGACCGCCGCGATCCGCAGGCCCGTTCGTGGCTGCCAGGTCACACGATCGCGACCGTTCTCGCGAGCCGCCTGGAGGACGCCGGCCGGCGGCCGCGGCGGGGAACCGTCGATCGACCCGCTCGTGGCGAGCAGGTGCCCGCTGTCGTCGAAGACCACCTCGAAGGGCGACAGGCTCGCGTCGACCGGGACCATCGTGGATCCCACGACCGTCGCAGGATCGACCCTGGCGTCCAGTCCTCGCACCGCATCTTCGGCCAGCCGTTGCGGCGCATCATCGGCTCCCATGCGCAGGTCCTGCTGCACGACGACGAAGGCAAGCGCCGCCACGAGGCAGAAGGTGGCCGTCGTCGGGAGGAAGATGGCGACAGCTCGTCGCGCCACGGAGAGATCCATCGACCCTCGGACGCCTGTGGCCGCAGTCCTGTGATCGCGTGGCGAGGCGATCGGCGAGACCTCGTTCGACACGGAAGATCCCACCTGAGTCCCGTGCGCCCGGCTGGTTCGCCCCAGCCGAGACAGGATCAGCCCTTGAGGCCCGTCATCGCGAAGCCGCGGATGAAGTACTTCGAGCCGAATACGTAGACGATCATCACCGGGATGACCGTCAGCATCGAGCCAGCTGACCACAGGTCGTAGCGACTCCAGTAGAGGCTGCGCAGTCCATAGAGCAGCAGCGGCAAGGTCTGCTTGTCCGCGCTGTGCAGGATCGCCGACGGCCACAGGAAGTTGTCCCAGCTGCCGAGGAACACCAGGACGCCGAGGGCGGCCATCGGTGCCTTGATCAGCGGCACGATCATCCGCAGGTAGACCTGCCACTCCGACGCGCCATCGATGCGGGCCGCATCGATCAGCTCGCTGGGGATCCCCTCGATGAACTGGCGCATCATGAAAACGCCGAGCGACGTCCACAGACCCACGACGACGACGCCCCCCAGCTGATCCACCAGGCCGATCTTCGCCATGGTCAGGTAGAGCGGGACGAGCAGCACGACGAACGGGATCATCATCGTCGAGAGGACGAGTCCGAAGAGCAGCTCCTTGCCCCGGAACCGGTACTTGGCGAACACATAGCCAAGCGTCGAGGACGTGAAGAGCGACGCGATCGTCACCGCCCCCGACACGATGAGGCTGTTGGCGAACGCATCGAGGAAGTGGGCACGGGTGATGATCTCGACGTAGTTCGCGAGCGTCCACGTGTGCGGCAGAAGGTCGGCCGAACTGATCAGCTCCTTGAAGGTCTTGAAGGAGCCGAAGAACGACCAGATGAACGGCGCGACCGCCAGGAAGCACGCGAAGAACAGCACGAGATGGGGGATCGCGGCGGCGCCAAACCGGACGGCGCGCAGCACGCCTTCCGGCTCGCGCTTGCGGCGCGCGAGTTCGCGGCTGCTGGTCGTCGTCATCGCGCTAGTACGACCACTTCGGACGCAGCAGCCGGAGCCACATCGCGCTCGCGATCAGGATCACCACGAATTGGAGGAGCGCGGCCGCTGAGGCGGTGTCGAACCGCAGGTTCACGAACGCTTCCTGGTAGATCAGCATGTTGTAGAGGAACGTGGCGTTGCCCGGACCACCCTGTGTGACCACGGTCGGCAGCGTGAACTCCTGCAGGCTCCCGATGGTCAGGAGCACGGTCACGAGGGCGAGCGTGTGGCCGAGCAGCGGGATCGTGATCCGTCGGAACAGCTGGACGCCGTTGGCCCCGTCGACCCTGGCCGCTTCATAGATCTCACTCGGGATGTTGAGCATGCCGGCCGTGAGGATCACGACGATCACCCCGATGGTCTTCCACGACGCGATCCCAAGAAGCACCGGGAGCGCGGTCGAGGAGGCCGACAACCAGCTGCTGGGGAGCAGACCGACGCCGGCGAGCAGCTTGTTGAAGAGACCCACTTCCGGGTCCATCAGGATGCGGAAGATCAGGGCGACCGCCACGAGCGAGACGACCACCGGCAGGAAGATCACCGCCTGGTAGACATTGCGACCACGGCGGACGATCACCAGGCACTGGGCCAGCACCAGACTGATCGGGATGATCACCACCAGGGCCAGGACGGTCCACACGATGGTGTTGACCACGGCAATCGGGAAGAGCGGATTCGCGATGAGTTGGGCGAAGTTGTCGAGGCCGACGAATGTGCTGTGCTGCGGGTCGAGGAGGTGGTAGTTCAGCAGGGAGATCTGGATCGTCTGGAGCGCCGGGATCACGACGAAGACGGCATACCACAGCATCGAGGGGATGAGGACGATCGCGCCGAAGCGGACCTGCGGTCGCGCCAGGAGCGTGCCCAGGCGTCGCCTGCTCGCCGACAACGGCTACCTCCGCTACTCACCTACGGTCGGAGCCCTGGCGATCCAGGGCGGGGGACCGGTCACCCGGTCCCCCGATGGACGGTCAGCCTGCGGCGGCCACATCCTTGACGAACTGGGCGTATTGCGCTTCGACTCGCGTCTGGAGCTCCGCGGCACCGCCAGCCGAGTCCAGCGTGCCTTGGCGCACCTTGGAGCAGACGTCGCCGGCCGCTTTCTCGCACTCGGCGTAGTAGCCGAAGCCCTCGCCGAAATGCTTGGTCCGCAATGCCATCGCCGTAAAGGCTGGTGCCGCACGGAAGATCGCATTGGCCGCGGTCGCGTCCTTGAACCGCGTCGTGTCGTTGGCGAGCTTCGCCCAGGCGAAGTTCAGCAGGCCGTCGTAGATCTTCGCGTAGGCGAGCTGGCCATCGTCGCTCGCGACGAACTGCAGGAACGCCACGGAGAGTGCCGGGTTCTTGGCGTTCTTGGGAGCCATGAAGCCCCACCCGCCACCGCCGATGAGGACCGGGTCCTCGCCGGGCTTGACACGTGGCGCGCCCGCCAACTCGAAGTTGAAGCCCGCGGCCGCACCAACGACCGATGGACCGCCGTCGCCGCGTGAGAGGGCGACCTTGCCGGCCAGCGCGGCCTGGGTCGCCGACTGATCCAGTTCGGTCTCGATGCCCATCTTCACGGGCGTCTCGACCAGCATCTTGAACGCGGTGATCCCGTCCGGCGAGTTGAAGTTGAACTTCTTGGCGTCGCCATCCCACCACTTGGTGCCCAGGCTTGCCATGATCCCGGCGAGGCTCTCGAGTTCGAAGGCCTTGCTGCTCAGGCCCCAGCGGGTCACGGTGCCGCTGGCGTCCTTCTTCTGGAGGGCGCCGGCCAGCTTGTACATGGCGTCGTAGCTGTCGAAGAAGGTCTTGCCGTTGCTCGGCGGGTACTGCGTATCGAGTCCGGCGGTCTTCACGTCGTCGACCGGCACGTTGACCATGCTGCCGACGCCGTTGCACTCCACCGGGACGCCGTAGTACTCACCCTGCCAGATCCAGGACGGCATCGCGTCCCCGACGAAGGCAGTGTCGACGTTGATGCCCTTGGCCGTGTACACCGAGTCCTTGAGCGGCATCAAGGCCTTCTGCACGTAGAGCGGCACGGCAGCCGCGCCGTAGAGGCACATGACGTCCGGCTGGGTCCCGGCCGCGACCGCGGCGAGGAACTGCTGGGCGAGGGTGCCGGGAGGTCCTGCGGCTCCCGGGTCGATGGGCTGGACGGTCAGCTTGGCCCCGGTCTTCTGGTTGAACAGGTCGACCATCCGCTGATAGGCAGCAACGTGCGGGTCGTACTTCAGCCCCCAGAGCACGCCGACCTGTCCGGTGAGGTCGGGCAGGCCGGAGCCCGCAGCAGCCGAGGGCGATGAGCCGGCCGCGGCGGCAGAGCTCGCAGGTGCCGTCGTCGCGGTCCCGCCTGGGACGCACGCGGCGATCGTGGCTCCGACGGCGGCAAGACCGGCGCCGACCACGAATCTGCGCCGTGTGATCCCGTGAGGACCATGGGTTCGAGCGTCGCTCGGGTCCAATTCGGTCTCCTCCTCCTGAGAACCGGCGCGACACCAGTGCGGCTCGCCGCCGACTCCGAAACGCATGCTAGCGAGCGCATATCTGAAACGCAATACCTCAGATATAGAATATGACTCTGTTTCGAGCGGGACGAGCGTGGTTCCAGCGCCCTTCTCCGTGCCGAGTACCATCCCGGGACGCGGGCCTGCCACGGTCTGCGAGCACACGGAGTCCGAACCATGACCCGAATCTTGCTCGCGCTGGTCCTCGCGGCCGGCTCCCTCGGGCTTCAGCCCGTCGTGACCGCTGGTGCGGTGCCGCTCCCGCTGGCGGGGATGATCATCGCCATCGATCCGGGGCACAACGGCGGCAGCGCGGGTCATCTCGCGGCGCTCCACCACCTGGTCTTCGTCGGGACCAAGTGGAAGGCGTGCAACACCACCGGCACCTCCACTCGCTCCGGGTTCCCGGAGCACCGCTTCACGTTCCTGGTCGCGTTGCGGGTGAAGGCTCGACTGGAAGCGCTGGGCGCCACGGTCTACCTGAGTCGGCCCAACGACAGCGGCGTGGGTCCGTGCGTCGATGCGCGTGGTAGGTTCGGCGCCAAGGTCCACGCCCGACTCACCGTCAGCATCCACGCCGACGGGGCAGCGGCGGCCGACCGTGGGTTCGTCGTCATGAGGCCGGGCCGCGTCCACGGCTATACCGACGACATCGTGGTCGCGTCATCACGACTGGCCACGGCGATGCGCAGCGGTCTCCTCTCGGCGGGGATCCCGATCGCGAACTACTACGCACCACACGGCATCAAGACCCGGACCGACCTCGGCACGTTCAACCTCTCGAACGTGCCCGTGGTGATGGTGGAGACAGGCAACATGAAGAACGCGAGCGACGCCGCACGAATGAAGAGCGCTGCGGGTCGCGATCAGTACGCGCGCGGTCTGGTGGCAGGGATCCGGGCGTTCCTCGGGCGCTAGGGACCACCAACCCGACGACGGACCTGGTCGGCACGAGCGAGGACGCTCAGCGGCGGACGACCTGGGTCGTGGCGGCGTAGCGCGCGACGGCCGATGCGTCGAGTGCTACGCCGATCCCCGGCCCGGTCGGAGCCGTCAGCACGCCATCGAGCGGTCGGATCGGATCGGCGAGCAGCCGCCAGAACAGGTCGATCTCCTGCACCGGATCGGTCACCTCGACCGCAGCCACGATCGGGAGTCCGGCCCCCAGGTGGACGTGGAGTTCCGGGAAGATATGGGGCAGCACAGGGACCGAGTGGGTCGCTGCCAGCGCGCAGATCTTCAGGACCTCGCTGATGCCGCCGGTCGTCGTGGCGTCGACGCGCAGGTAGTCGGGTTGGGCCTGCTCGAACAGATCGCGATACGCATACCGACCGGTCACATCCTCGCCGAGGGCAAGCGCGATGCCGGTCCGCTCCCGGAGCTGCGCCGCCAGACGCGGTGAATCCGACGGGAAGGGGTCCTCGATGAACGCGAGGTCGAGCTCCGCCCAGCGTCGGACGGTGGGGATGACGTCGGCCAGTCGTCGCCAGGCCCAATGCGCGTCGTAAGCGAGACGGCTGTGCCCGACGGCGGCCCGCGCGACCGTCAGTCGTTCCGTGTCACCGCCGAGGTCGCCGGCCGCGATCTTGATCACGCCGAACCCCGACGCCGCGTACCCGGCCACCTCGGTGGCGAGCGTCTCGAGGGTCGAGCCGGCGCGCGGATAGCCGCCCGCGACCATCGCCGGAACGCGCTCGCGAACCCCACCGATCAACCTCCACAGCGGCAGCCCCGCGGCGCGTCCCTTGATATCCCACAGCGCGATGTCGATGGCGCTGAGACAGCGCATGTAGAGCCCGCGCTGCCCGATCGTCAGGTTCGCGTCATAGAGGTCCTGCCAGATCGCCTCGATCATCAGCGGGTCGGCGCCCAGGAGCCGCGGGGCGATGGTCTGCGCTAGGATCTGACCGAGCGGTGCGTCGCGCGTCATCCCGAACCCGATCCCGACCACGCCTTCATCCGTGCCGATCTCCACCAGCAGGTACTCGCGGGCGTCGAACCGGATCTCGCCCATCACGATCGGGGTGGAGAGCGGGATCCGGCAGGTGCTGGCGCGTACCTCGGTGATGCGCACCCGGATCAGCCCTTGACGGCCCCGGCGGAGAGGCCGCGCAGCATCCCGCGTTGCGCCAGGAGCGTCACGATGAACGTCGGGATGACGAGGGTGAGCGCGCCCGCGGCGAGGGCGCCCCAGTTGATCGTGTCGACGCCGATGAAGTTGACGAGGCCGACCGTCGCCGGCGTCGTGTTGACACCGGCCAGGATCAACGGGATGAAGTATTCGCTCCAGGCCGCGATCGCGATCAGCAGGCCCACGGTGAGGATGCCGGGTCGAGCCAGCGGCAGCACGACCGCGAGGAACGTTCGGACTCGCGATGCCCCGTCGATGCGCGCGGCCTCCTCGAGCTCGATCGGGATGTCCTGGATGTACGACGACGTCAGCCAGACGGTGAATGGCAGCAGGCCGGTCAGGTAGGCGAGCGTCAGTCCAAGGTACGAATCGATGAGCCGGAGCTGGTGGAAGTACAGGAAGAGCGGGATGATGAAGATCACCGGCGGAACCATCCGGCTGAGGAGCAGCCAGCCCGCGAAGAACCGCTTGCCGACGAAGTGGCCGCGCGCGAACGCGTAGCCGGCCGGCACGCCGAGGACCATCGTGGCGATCGTGGTCGTGACCGTGATGATCACGGACGAGACCAGGGAGCCCGCGAAGGGCCCGTCGACGAGGGCGGCCAGGTTCTTTGTCGTGAACGGCGAGAAGATCTCAGGCGGGACGGCAGCCGCGTCCACCGGGCGCTTGAACGCGGTCAGGACGATCCACAGGTACGGCACCACGATGATCACGAGTCCGCCCAGCAGGATCGCGAACCGGATGATCGTGTTCCGGCGGCGTCGTCGTTTCATCGCGAGCGGCCGAAGAAGAGATACAGCAGCCCGACCGATGCCGCGATCATCACGATCATCACGACTCCGTACGCCGCCGCGTAGCCGACCTGGTGATAGAACAGCCCGGTGTTGTAGATGTGCAGGTTGAGGGGCGTGCTCGCGTAGCCGGGACCCCCGGTCGTGAGGATCTGGATCCCCTCGAACTTGCGGAACGCATCCATGAAGCGCAACACGACCGCGACGAACAGCACGGGCCGGATCGCCGGGATGGTGACGTGGCGGAAGACCTGCCAGGCGCTGGCGCCGTCCGTCTCGGCAGCTTCCTTGTGCTCGTCCGGCACGGCCAGCAGTCCGGCCAGGAGGAGGACGGCCTGGAAGCTCACCCCGGTCCACATGTCCGCGATGATCACCGCGGGCATGGCCAGCGCTGGATTGCCGAGCCAGGTGGGTTGGGGCAGGTTCACCAGGCCGAGGAAGTAATTGATCCAGCCTGCATCGTTGTTGAACATCGCTCGCCAGGTCAGCGCCACGACGATCGGCGCGGTCATGATCGGGACGAGATAGGCGGTCCGGATCCAGCCGATCCCCCGGATGCTCGATTCCATGAGCACCGCAAGACCGAGGCCCAGAAGCGTCTCGAGGGTCGTGGTGGCCAGGACGAGGTAGGCCGTGTTGAACACGATCTGCGGCGTGTGGCGGTCGCCGATCAGGTCGGCGAAGTTGTCGAGGCCGATGAACTTCCAGCCCTCGGACCGAACGAGGTCGTAGTTCGTGAAGGCAAGACCGATGGTGACGGCGAACGGGACCGCCGTGACCGCGATCATCACGATCATGGCCGGCCACGAAGCGAACAGCAGGTACCAACGGTCGATGAACCCAGACAGGCCTCCGCGGGGGGCGGAGGCCTGCCTGGAAGAGGAGGAGCTCGTCATGTGCGAACGGTTCGCGCTACGTCTCCTGGACGGATGGGTCAGTTGCTGGGGAAGGGCTTCGGGTACCCAGCCTTCTTCATGATGTCATCGACGCCGGCCTTCATGTCGGCCATGACCGTGGCGACCGGCTTGTCCGTGCCGTTGAGTTCGGAGAACCCATTGAGCATGGGAGGCAGGATCGCAACGCCCTCCGGGATGAACGGCAGGAGCGCGACATTCGGATGGTTCAGGATGTAGGTCAGGGCTTCAGGGAACGTCTTCGGGAGGACGGCGATCGCCGCCGGATCCTTGAGGACGGACAGCCGGGATGGCGTCAGCAGAGCCTTCGCGATCGCGGCCTTCGTCTGTGTCTCCTTGGAGGTGAGGAACTGGACCAACTGCCAGGAGGCGCCCTTGTGGGTCGACGCCGCGTTGATCCACATCCCGAACGGCTGGACCAGGTTGCAATGGTCCGGATTGACAGGCTGGCAGGGCATCGCCCAGAAGGCCGTGTCGGACGAAACCTTGGACTTGTCGGGGTCAAGGACCTCCGGGATCGTGCCGGAGTCGTCGTACCACATGGCGACTCGACCCTGCTCGAAGTCCTGGAGGCAGTTGGTGACGAGGTAGGTTGCGATCCCGGCGGGACCGGCGTTCTGGGTGATGTCGCGATACCAGTTCCCGAAGGCCGAGGCATTCGGTTCGGTACCGAGCAGGAAGTTCCAGTTCTTGTCGAAGTAGTTGCCCGTGACGTCGTTGTCGTAGGCGTAGAACCACTGCCACAGCATGAATGCGTCGTAGAGGTTCTGGGTCTTGTCGCCGCGGACGCAGAAGCCCGCGTGATCGGCGGTCTTCAGCTTCTTCGCGTCGGCGAGGAGCTCCGCGGGGTCCTGCGGCGGGGCGGTGATCCCGGCGGCTGCGAACATCTTGGTGTTGTAGTAGAGGAGGCCACCGCCCGTGTGCGAGGCGATGCACCACGTCTTGCCACCGTTCTGGCAGGCGGCCTCCACGGACTTGGCGATGTCCGTGAAGTCCCATGACGCGGGCGTCTGGGCTGGGTCGGTCATGTAGGCATCAAGCGGCTCGACACCCTGGATGCCGATGTAGCTGCCGATGTTCTCGGAGCCGGTCGTGAAGACGTCGAGGGACTCGTCCTTCGCGCTCAGCTGGAGCGGGACCTTCTGGTCCATGGCCGCGACCGGCTGCTGGACGTAGTTGACCTTGATGCCCGTCTGCGCTTCAAAGTCGGGGATCAGCGTCTTGTAGAAGTCGAACTCGGGGACCGAACTGAATGTCTCCATCGTGATCGTCTGACCAGCGAACGGCTGCGCCGACGCCGACGGAGCCTGGCTGACGGGAGCCGCGCTCGGCGTCCCGGTCGACGGGGCCGCCGACGCAGGCGTGCTGGGTGCCGGGCTGGCGCTGCTCGAACACGCCCCCACGATGACCAGGACGCTGGCCAACGCCGTCAGGCGCCGGCGTCCATGAAACATCATCCCTGATCCTCCTCACTTGCGACCGGGGGTAGTCCCCGCCGACGCGGGGGCCGCGGCGGTGGTCATCTCCCTGCCGACCGCCGCAGGCAAGATATCATATTCGGAATGTCAATCAGCCCGTCGGGTGACGGTCGGTGGCCGGGGAGCGACGGAGCTCCGACCATCGCGACGCTCCCGGCGATGAGGCGCGGCCCGCGTGCAACCCGAGCGGCTGACGACACCTGTCGGCAGTGATGTCGGCTAGGCGACGTCGGGGCGTCCGGCAAGGACGTCCGGCGCCGTCGGGACCGGATAGGCGCGCGCAGCGCCACCGCCATCCACCGGGATGTTCGCACCGTTGATGAATGAGGCTTCCTCCGAGAGAAGGAAGGCGACCACGGAGGCGATCTCGCCGGGTCGCCCGACGCGTCCCAGGGTCGCCAGCGCCGACATCGTCGCGAACTCGGCCTCAGGATCCGGCGAGCGGGCGACCGCCGCCTGGTTCCACTCCGTCCAGATCGCGCCCGGGTCAACAGTGTTCGAGCGGATCCCGGCAGGACCGTACTGGACGGCAAGGTTCCGGGTCAGACCCATGATCCCGGCCTTGCTCATCTCGTAGGACGCCCAGTTCGGGAACCCCGCCCGCGCGTGGATCGAGGCGATCGACACGATGGAGCCACCCGAACGCTGGGCCAGGAAGGTCCGGACGGCGACCGAGGCGCCCCAGTACGTTCCCTCCAGGTTCACGCGGAGCAGCCGCTGGACCGCCGCGGGCTCCGGGACGTGGACCGAATCGAGCGCGACGATCGCGGCGTTGTTGACCCAGCCACCCAGTGGCGCGATCGTCACGGCCTGATCGCGGACGCCTTCGAGGAACGGCAGGTCGGCGCAGTCCCCCGTCGTGACAAGCCCGGGACGACCGGTCGATGCGAGCCAGTCGCGGGTGTCCGCCGCGGTGGCGGGGTTGATCTCGATGCCGACGACGGCCCATCCGTCGCCCGACAGTCGTTCCAGGATGGCGCGCCCCAGTCCGACACCGCAGCCCGTCACCACGACGCTTCGCATCGGGACGTCGGTCTGCGTCACGCGTGCTCGGCGGGAGAGGCGGGAGCGGACGCGAGCGAGGCGCGCCCGGGCGGGAGCTCCACGAGGAGGATCGCCACGTCATCGGGAGCGCGACACACGACCACCTTGATATGCCCGCCATCGGGGAGCGTCTGGTCCACCACGCCCGAGCGCGGCGGGTAGCCGGCCGCCGTCAGACGCTGGACCAGGTCCTCGATCCCGCGGACCATCAGGTTCACCGCCATGAGACCCGGGTCGCCGGGCCGGCGCGCAGCCAAAGTGCCGCGTGGCTGCTCGAACTCGACCAGCTCGATCTCCGAGCCGTCGGGGCAGCCGACCACCACCGCATGGACCACGGGCTCCGCGATGCCGAACAGCGCCGAGATGGCGGCCGGGTCGTGGTAGTCGTCGAAGGTGACGGTCAGCCCCAGCAGGTCCCGGTAATAGGTGACGGCCGTGTCCATCGCGCTGACCGCGATGACGGGGTGGAAGAGCGATTCGACGCCGATGATCACCGAGCCATCACCTCCGGTCGTTCCGCGCGGCGAACAGGTGGCTGTCAATATATCGTATCTGACACCTCGAACGACCCGGGACAGACCCCTGGGACGAACCCGGACGGACCCACGCTGGAGGCGACGAGTGAGCAGGGAACGCGACATGGTGGCCGTCCGCAAGCTCTCGGCGGATGCGCGCGAGGTCACGCTCCACTCGGTCCCGATCCCCGAGCCCAGCGCGACCCAGGTCCGCATCCGGGTCACCGGCGCCGGCATCTGCGGGACCGACCAGCACATCATGGATGGCGACTACGCGTCGCGACCGCCGGTGACGCTCGGCCACGAGGTGGCCGGCATCGTGGAGGCGGTCGGCATCGACAGCGACCCAGGGTGGCTCGAGACGCTGGTCGCGCCGGAGACCGCGTTCTCCACCTGCGGCGCATGCCCGTGGTGCATCAGCGGACGACTGATGCTGTGCGCACAGCGCGTCTCGATCGGCTCCGGCACCGATGGCGGCTTCGCTGAGACGATCGTTGTCCCGACCCGGACGCTCCACCGGCTGCCGGACTGGCTGGACGACCGGGCGGCCGCGCTGATGGAGCCGCTGGCGTGCGTCTGCAACAGCATCCTTGATCCCAATCGCCTCCAGCCCGGCGAGACCGTCGTGGTGTCCGGTGCCGGGCCGGTGGGGATCCTGGCGGCCCAGGTGGCGCGCGCCGCAGGCGCGATCGTGACCGTGACCGGTACCCGGGTCGACCGGGAGCGGCTCGAGCTGGTCCGCGGCATGGGGTTCGCGACCTGCGATATCGACGACCCGGACGATCTGGCTGCGATCGATGCCCTCGGGCGCGCCCGCGCCATCGATGCGGTCCTCGAATGCGCCGGTGCGGCCCCGGCCGTGGTGGCCGCCCTGCGCTGGCTCAGACCGGGCGGTCGCCTCGTCCAGATCGGCCTGATCTCCGGGATGGTGAGCGTCCCGTTCGGGGAGATCGTGACCCGCGAACTCTCCGTGAGCGCTGGGTTCGGGAGCTCGCCGGCATCGTGGCGTCGGGCGGTCCGACTCGTCGAGGAGAAGGCGGTCGATCTCCTGCCCCTGGTCTCGCACGTCTTCCCGCTGCGCGACCACGCGCTCGCCTTCGACTGCTTCGCCCGGCGCGACGGTCTGAAGACGATCTTCGATCCGCGGCTCGATCGCGGCGCCTGATCACCGACCGCGGCGCGCCGCCCGGGCCTCGTGACGTCAGGCGGTGACGAGCGGGTCCCAGGATTCGTCGGGGGAGATCACGCGCGCGACATCCCCGCCCACCACCAGCTCACGCCCGTCGCGCAATCGGAACCCCGTCCCCCAGGTCGCGAGCCGCTCGTCGTGGATGCCATTGGCACCGGTCACGGAGGGCTGCGGGAAGATCGTGAGGATCACGAGCGGTTCATCCGTGTCGTTGCGCAGTCGATGGAAGACACCCGTGGGGATGAACACCACCATCCCGCTCTCGAGCCGGAAGGTCTCATGACCCTCCCCCGTCGCGGGATCGCCGCCAAGGTCGATCAGCGTCCGGCCACGGACGATGTAGTAGATCTCGTCGTTGTCGGGATGGTTCCCACCACCCAGCCCGTGCTGCGGATCGACCGTGCCCTGGTTGAGCAGCAGGTCATGTCGCCCGGTCGTTTCCTTGCCCAGGACGTGCTGTGAGTGATACGACGGCTCGCCCGGATGCGTGAAAGGAAGGATGTCGTCGGTGCGGATGACCAGGGACGGCGGATGGTCGGTCATGGCAGGCGCTCCCTCGGACGGCATCCCGATCATGGCGGGACCACGTTGCGATACGATAGAATACGATATCTCGCGTGCTAGAACACGACAAGATGCCGTATCGTCGCAACGGCCGGACCGGAGAGCCTGTTCACCGGGGGGCCGGGGCGGAAGGACGAGGAAGCATGGCGCGCTCGGACACGGTACGTGACACCAGCGACGGATCGGACACGCGACGGGCGGTCGGTGCACCCGTCGATCTGAAGCTGCGCACGTACAAGCGCGCGGTCTTCGAGACACTCCGGGACATGATCGTGTCGTTCGAGCTGCCACCCGGCGAACGCCTCGTCGAGGCGGACCTGGCGACGCGCCTTGGCGTTTCCAAGACACCGGTCCGTGAGGCGCTGTTCATGCTCGAGGCTGAGGGCCTCGTCGACGTCGCTCCCTATCGGGGCGCCACCGTTTGCTGGCTGTCGGTCAACCAGATGCTCGAACAGGGGTTCCTCGTGGACGCCCTGGAGATGCCGGCCTACGAGATCGTGGTGAAGAAGCTGACCGACGCCGAGATCGTGGAGATCGGTCGGGTCACCGAGGAGCTCAAGGTGGCGCGCAAGGACCTCGATGAGCGTCGGTTCGGGGAGCTCGCCGTTGAGATCCACACCCGAACCTTCGCCGCGACCGGCTATCCGCGTCTGCAGCAGCTGATCAGGGTCGTGCTCGGGCCATCCGCGCTTCGCTACGACAAGGCGCTGGTTTACCCGGATCCGGAGTCGTGGGACATCCTCATGGCGCTCGCGGTCGCCCGCTCCGAGGCCATCCAGGCGCGCGACGCGGATCAGGCGATCGCGGCCGTCCATACCTATCGCGCGAAGCTCACCGAACGGACCCTGACCCGACTCGCCGATCCCAAGGTCGCGAAGTACTTTCGCGAGAGCTGACGAGACCGACGGTGGACCCGACACCCGCCACCTGGACCGTCACCGCGATCGACACGGGGACGTCGCTCCTCGAGAAGTCGATGCTCACGTACACCCAGAACGTGGGGACCATCGTCCGGATCCCGCGGATCATCTGGGTGCTGCGCGGGCCGACCACCGTGGTGGTGGACACGAGCGTTCCCGCCGGCCAGCGCGCAGCGGAATTCATCGGGGAGGACTTCAGCCGGAGCACGGACCAGGAGCCGGCCAACGCCCTCTCCGCCGCGGGCGTGGATCCGCGCGACGTGGAAACCGTCATCCTCACCCACCTCCACTGGGACCATGCGGGCAACTGCGATCTCTTCCCCGATGCCCGGGTCGTGGTCCAGCAGGAGGAGTTGCGCTACGCCATCGCACCGGGGCGCTTCTTTCGCAAGTCGTTCCTGGCGCCGCAATCGGGCTGGGGCATCCCGCCGTACCTCGTCCCGAATCTCGAGACCGTCGTCGGGACCCGCGAACTCCATCCAGGGCTTCGGGTCATCCCGGTTCCCGGCCACACCCCTGGCTCGCAGGGGGTCGTCGTGGACACCGCGCACGGCTCGTTCTGCATCGGCGGGGACGCGGTCCTCTCGTACGAGAACTTCGAGCAGGACATCCCGCCGGGGTTCCACGTGAACGTGGATGATTCGATGGAGTCATACGACCGGATCCGCGAAGCGGCGGACCATGTGCTGCCATCGCACGACTACGAGGTCCTGGTGGACGGTCCCATCACCGAGATCGGCGCGAAGCACGCCCTGCGCAGCACTCGGACGAGTCCCCCGGCCAGCTGATCCCGGCCCGGCGACGACCCCAGCGCCGGATCTAGAGCGACCGGTCGGAGTCGCCAGCCAGGACCAGTTCCGGCTGCTGACGGAACGTGAAGCCGGCCCCCCCTGCGGCAGCTTCAAGGACCCAGACCATATCGAACCGGTCATCCGGCCAGAGCTGCGGAACAGCGCTCGGGTCGGCCATCAGCGCGGTGGCCAGGGGCGGGATCATCTTGTGTTCCCAGGCGACGAGCACGACCCCGTCGCACGCCTCGATCGCGGCCACCAGCGCGCTGATCTCGACCTTGAGGAAGCGCTCGTCGATGGCGATCCCCAGCCGTTCGCTCAGCGGCTGGAGCGTTTCGCGTGGTCGGCGGCTGCGGTTATCCGTCTCTCCGACGCGTGACGAAAACAGATGGGTGGGCGTGGGGAGGTGCCCGGATCCCGTCGCCGCGGAACCCGGGCTGAAGAGTCCGACGAGTGCCCCGGCACGCTGCCACCCGCGGACCGTCAGCGACTGCGGGTCACGCGTGCCGTCCAGGGCCACGCCGAATGGCGGGCCACCACCCAGTTCCTTCTCCCCGTGACGCAGGAGCATTACCGTCGGCGGCATCGAGGCCTCTCGGGTTCTCCGGGGATCGCCTGCCGCTCGGGCGGCCGGTCGTCACCAAGCCTCGAAGTCTACTGTGGACAAGACCCCTTGCATGACGGATGCAAGGCACCTTGACATGGCGCCGCGGCCGCCACTAGATTCCTCACGACGACCCGACTGCCCGAGCATGGAGCCACGACGTTGACCTTCGCCCAGACGGTGCTGCTCTCCGCCATCGCCGGCGCCACGATCTTCCTGGGCCTGCCCGTCGGGCGGCTGCGAAACCTCTCCACGCGCGCCCAGGTGACGCTGACGGCGGGGGCGTCCGGGGTGATCCTGTTCCTGATCTGGGATGTGCTGGGCCAGGCCATCGAACCGGTGGAGACCGCGCTCAAGGCCGCCACCTCTGGCGATGGATCGACCGGTGATTTCGTCGTGGATGCGCTTGCCCTTGGACTCAGCGTCGCGGTGGGACTCTTGTCGATCGTCTTGCTGACCGGCAGGATCCGCGCCGGCCGGGGAGCCGGCACGGGTCCACGCGAGATCGCCATCGGGACCGCGATCGGGCTGGGGCTGCACAACTTCTCGGAGGGGCTGGCGATCGGCCAATCGGCCGCGACTGGCGCGACCGCGTTCGCGCTGATCCTGGTCGTCGGGTTCGCGCTGCACAACGCCACCGAAGGGTTCGGGATCGCGGCGCCGCTCACGACCGGTGAGCGCCCGACCTGGGCGTTCCTTGGCGTCCTCGGGCTCGTCGGCGGCGGGCCGACGTTCGCCGGCGGCGTCATCGGCTTCAGCTTCGTCTCGGCGCTGCTTTCGATCGTCTTCCTCGGGCTGGCTGCGGGTGCGCTCGTGTTCGTCTTCAACGAGATGGTCTCGACGACGCGCCGCTTTGCCGAACCGGTCATGGGCAACGTCGCGCTGCTCGCGGGGTTCCTGCTCGCGCTCGCGACGGATCTCCTGCTGGTGGCGATCGGCGCGTGAGTCGGCGCGGGGGCGCAGGCGCGCAGGGGCGCGGCGCTAGAAGTCGAGACGAACGAGCCAGCGCGGGAGTCGGGCGCTGTGCGCGTCGGTGATCTGGACGCGGCGAAAGCCAGCGGCATCGAACATCGACGCGATGCCGACATAGCCGAAGCCGACATCGATGCGCGCACCCTCCGGGTCGACCGGGTAGGCCTCCACGCCGGGAGCGCCGGCGGCGCGGGCGGCCTCGACCACGCCGGCCAGCAGCGCTCGGGCGACCCCACGACGTCGGTAGCCGACGCGGATCCGGAAGCAGCCGATAGACCAGACCGGCCGGTCGTCGATCGCAGGGATCGTGCGTGAGTTCGCAAGGCGCGGCGCCATCGTCCGATCCGCCACGCCACACCAGCCGACGGCCACGCCGTCGAGATACGCGATGAAGCCGGGGGGCGGCGAGACATCGTTTGCCATCTCCGCCAGGAGGATCTCCAGACGCGACAGCCCGCGGTACATCGGCCGGCTTCCCAGACCACGCCATGGCTGGCACCAGCAGCCCTTCTCGCTGCCGCCATCGAGGAGCAGCTGGAGGTCGCCCCAGCGGTCGGCCGTGGCAGGGACGATCTCGATCTCGGTCGATGCGGCCGTCATCGCGGATACGCGCCGATGCCGACGCACACGCTGGGTTGGCCGGTGCAGGAAACGCCGGTCGCCCGGGTCGTTCCGTCGGCCAGCGTGAACACGAAGACGGTCACCGCCGAGTCCGCTCCAGGCGGCTTGCCACCGTCCGTGTACATGTGGGTCGATGCGATCGTGGGGTGGCCTGGCTCGCGGGTGTCCAAGGCGGCCGTTGCCAGGTTCGAAAGTCCCTCGCACGTTGGCCCCTGAGATTCGATGAGCTGACCAAGGCCCGAACACGTGGCGAGCTGGCCGATCGGAAACCCGTCGATCGACTTCGAACCGCCACCCGACGCGAGGTAGACGGCAGCGCCGATGAGACCGATCACGATGATGGCCGTGATGAGCAGGGGTCGCATGGTTTGGCCATGATGACGGCCGCCCCCGGAGCGTCAAGGAGACCGATATGTCACGCAAGGTCGTCGCAAGTACCTACCTGACCCTTGATGGATTCATGGACGAACCCGGGCGGTGGTCCTTCCCGTTCTGGAGCGGCGATGCCGCGCGGTTCAAGGCCGACGAACTGGCTGCGGCCGACGCGTTGCTCCTTGGCCGCATCACCTACGAAGGGTTCGCGAGCGCGTGGCCGACGATGGAGGGGCTCGACGAGTTCGGCCAGAAGATGAACCGGATGCCGAAGCATGTCGCCTCGCGCACGCTCACGAGCACGACCTGGAACGCATCGATCATCCAGGGCGACGTGGCTGAGGCGGTCCGCGCGCTCAAGGCCGAGGACGGCGGCGACCTCCTCATCGGCGGCAGCGGTCAGCTCGTCGACTTCCTGACGTGGCACGACCTGATCGACGAATACAAGCTGATGATCCACCCGATCGTGCTGGGCACGGGCTCGAAGCGCCTCTTCACGACGGTCACGGACCGGACGTTCGACCTGGTCGACTCGAAGGTGCTCCCGAAGGGCATCGTGGTGCAGACCTATCGGCTGGTGCCGAACGCGTAGGTGGGGCGGCCGGACGTCTCGGCAACACGGGGCTGGTCCGCCACACGCTGCCGCCAAAGACCGTCCTGTGGCCATGAAGCGATGACCTACTGGAAGCTGCCCAACCGTCCCCGAACCGCGCGACCGCCCATCGCATTCCGGTGGTACCTGGCGGGCATCGCGATCTCGTTCGTGTTTGCCGGCAGTATCGCGTGGCTGATCCGCGCCGCCTGGATCGCGTGTGACGACGTCGGTCCGGGAAACGGTCTCGCACTCCTCTTCTTGATCGGCCCCGGGACGTTGGCGCTCGCTCTTGTGAGCTTCGCCATATCGCTGCACTTCCGGCGACAGGTCCCCACAGCGATCCGGTTCGGCATCGGGCTGGTCTTTGCCATGATGCTGTGCTGGAGCATCGTCATCGACACGCTGCCTGCCTACGGCGAGGGGTACAAGTCCGAGTGGGCCGATGCCCCCGCCTGTAGCCCGAGCGGCATGCCGGTCTGGTGGCCGTCCTGGCTTCCCCATTGAACATCCGCGAGACGCTCGTTCGATATCGTCCGGTGATGCCAGCGCATCGTTGGGCCATTCGTTCGCCGCGGACGATCGCATCCCTCGTGCTCGCCGCGACACTGATCGCCGCGGGCTGCGCGTCGATCGAACCGAAGCCGACCGGCGAACCGGCATCGACCGCGTCGCCTGTCGCCACCCCGGCCTTGACATCGACCCCTACCGCCACGCCGGTCCCCACGCTTCGAATCGATGGGATGGCGACCGTCGTGCCGGCCGACGGCCTCAAGATCTGGTCCACCACGAAGCGCAAAGGCGCCAAGGCGCTGACCCCGCAACTGACCGCGGGTGCGGCGGTCTACCTGATCGGCTCGAAGCACGCCGACGGTCTCGACTGGTGGCAGGTCCAGCCCGACTGGGCTCGAATCGATCAGACACCGCCCTTCGGGTGGGTTCGCGCGACCGACGACAAGGGCGCCCCGACGCTGACCGCGTTGGCTCCGAACTGCCCGAATCCCGGGCACGCGATCGATCCCGTCTCGATCGGCGGCGAGATGGGCCTTCGTGCCTTGTCGTGCTTCCGCGGTACCGCGATCACCGCCGAGGGAACGCTGAACTGTTTCACTGGCGTGCGCGACGGCGGTGCCGGTGGCGCCAGCTGGATCAATTCCTACTGGTGGTGCAACCTCGACGACCTGCTCCCCGTGTGGGGCGCGCCCATCGATGCGCTCCAGGTCGGCGATCTAGCGTCCAACCCGACCCATGCTCGCTACCGCGTCGTCGGCCACTTCGATGACCCGGAGTCGAAGAACTGCAGCTGGTTCGGCATCGGCGCGAGCCTGACGACGCCGACCGGCAAGCCCGACCCGGCCGCCGTTATCGTCTGCCGCCAGGAATTCATCGCGACCGAGCTCACGAAACTGGACTAGCCGACTCTGCGCGCCAGCGCAGTGCTCGCCGTCGGCCTTGGCGACGGGTCTAGGCTGGGCGCGATGGATATCCATCTGACCGCGCACGTCGACGCGCCGATCGATGAGGTCTTTGGCTTCTTCGATGATCCGGCGAACGCCCTCGACTTCAACGTGCACGCGGTGCGCCAGGACGTCGTCGCTGTGCAGCCGGACGGCCGCCGGACGGTCGACATTGTGATGCGCGCTGGCGCGAAGGAGTGGATGCAGACCATCGAACAGGTCGTGCGCCAGCCACCGTCGAAGCTCGTCACGCTCGGCGGATCGTGGACCACCGATCGAGATCACCGGCTGCTCACCATCACGACAGACCGCCGGTTCTCGACGGACGGTGACGGGACCCGCGTTGAGTGGAGAATCGAGTCTCGTCTGGAGCATCCGTGGCGGCGGCCCTTACAGGTGGTCGTGAACTGGTTCGCACGCAACGCGACGCAGCGCGTGTTCGAGGGGCAGATCGATGCGTTGGCAAGGCGCATCGAGGAACGTCACGCGGGACGATGAGCCCCGAGGGCACCGAGCGAGGCGCTCCGTCGATCGGTGGCGGCGCTCTGTTTACGCCTTCGGTGCGTCCTTCCTGGCCCACGGCTGGTGCGCCGACATGACGAGTAGCCACTTCCCGCCGACCCGACGATAGGTCGACGCGATGCTGCCGCGATACGGCTCCGGATCGCCGGGGTGTGAGGCCTGACCGTGGTAGGCGAGCACGATGCAGTCGGGGTCGATCTCGCGGATCTTCACGTCCGAGAACTCGACGTGCTCCCACGGCTTGTCGGCCGCCATCTCGATGGCCTGCGCCTTCTCGACGACGCCCATCGGCTCGATCACGGTCATCCCCCAACGGCGACGTGGTCGCGAAAGTACTCAGGGTCGTCCGCTTGGGTCCAGAAACCGCGCTCGATCTCGAGCACGTCGTCGGTCGCCTTGGTCATCGTGGGCCTCCCATCGTCTGCGGCGACGCGGGTCTGGCTGGTGCCAGGGCGTCGACCAGAGGGGTCAGGCGCGTAGCCTGACAGGTGCCATGCCACGGGCGACGGCACGGCTTCTGGGCTCACCATTGCGATTTCGCGACACATCGGCGGGCCGGATCAGAGATCGGCGCATTCGTCGAGCTGGAACCACGAGGTGTCGATCCGTCTCGGCGCGCTCAGATGCTCGAGACCCCGCCTGTGGCGGTGTCGGCCTTGATGCGGTCCTGCATGGCGACAGCGCGGATCCACACCTTGCCTGGCTGGTCACCAGCGTCGGCGAGCGGATCGACATCCTCTGGCCGGTCGGCTGCCACGCGCGGTTCACGCCGCTGCTCGAAGTGCTCGATGCGGGCGGTACGGTCGTTCTCCGCGACGGAGGTTCGATCGAGGGTGGCGGCGTCACCGGCGACCCGCACCTCCTTGCGCTTCAGCCGCCGTTCCGCTGACATGTCACGCGGCTGAAACGCACGCCACGGTGACGTTCGATGTCCTCGTGATCGTCGCGCTGCCAGTGTCGCTGCATGCTAGCCAAGGTGGCCCGCCGGCCCGCTCCCCGGCTCCGAGCGCTGCATGAACTGCGTCGTCTCGCGGCACTCCGCCACGCGATGGACCCCATCTCGCCCGAGTACCGCGAACTGATGTGGCTCGAGCAGGACCTCGTGGATCGCCTGCGCCATCCCGCCGCGGGCGAACGCGGTCGGTGACGACTCGCCGGACACGGTGAACCGGCGACGAAGCGATGCTCCGCCGCCGGTCGATGCGCTAGAGAGCGTGCCGTCAGTCGACGACGATCCCGAACGGGCTCCCGCCACCGGGGATGGACACGGGTGAGCCGGCGAGCTCCGTGAGCGTGCCGCCGTCCACCTTGAGGACGTTGATCGAAGCGGTCCCGGCGTCGATGACGTACAGGAACCGGTCGTTCGGATCGAGCGCGGCATCGAACGGCTTGAGCCCGCTGCCGGCGAGGGGGGTGCTACCGATGAGCGAGAGTGCGCCGGAGTGTGCGATCCCGTAGCTCGAGATGCTCGAGCTGGCGGTGTTGACGGCGAAGAGATGCGCGCCGTCATGGCTGATCGCAACCCAGCACGGGGCGGTCTGGTTGTCCGCGAACGGCGAGCCGGTGATCGGCTGGAGTGTCCCGTTCGGGGTCACGTGATAGGCCGAGACGGATCCCGCGCCGGCGCCGTCGTGCGCGTTCGACACGAAGAGCTGGGTCGGATCGGTCGGACGGAACGCGCTCCCGAACGGACCGATCTTCTGCGCGGCGAACGGCGAACCGGGGGCCGCCGTGAGTCGGCCGTCATGGCCGACGACGAAACTGTCGATGAAGGACGGGCCGGCCGACGGCCCGACGCGAGTCCCGACCAGGTGACGGCCATCGCCGCTGAACAGGACCTGTCCCGGCAGTGCCGTCGCCGGAAGCGCCACCGTCGAACCCGCGATCGCACGGAGTCGACCGCCGTCGCTGAGTCGGAAGCCCGCGTAGTTGCTGCCCGTACCGGCCGCGCCTTCGTTGGCGACATACACCAGGTGATCGCTGATGGCGATGCTGATGGGCGTCCGGCCACCGGACCATACGAGGTCGACAAGTCGAAGCGAGCCGTCGTGCTTGATGCGCAGGACCGAGATCTGGTCCGATCCGGCGTCGACGGCGAGGAGGTAGCGACCGTCCGGCGTCTCCTGCAGGGCGCCGGCCGAACCGGTCGGGGCGCCGGCACCGATGCCGCCGGCCGCGAATGGGGTGCCGTCGATCGGGGTCAGGCTGCCGTCGGCATGCCGGTCGAAGCCCGAGATGGTGTTGTGCCCAGCGGTGTTGTCATTCGTGTAGACGTGGCCGCGCAAGTCGTGGCCGCGGTCTCCATCGCCGTGGTCGCTCGATGCGGCCACGCTGGTCGTGGTCCCGATGATCAGCGCGGCCGTGGCCGCTCCGATCGTCAGATAGCGTCCGATCCGATGCATGCTGCGCTCCGTTCCATGTGGGGATGGGGGTCGCAGCACAGGCTGGTCATCGGCCATCACCTCGGGATGACACGCGCGTGACGAGTGCGTGACGTGGCGTCCGGTCCGAGCAGGTCACGTCGAGTCGCCAGGTGGTCGCGTCCCCGGGTGGTCGCGTCGAGTCGAATCGCGTCGTCCTTGGATCGCCCGCAGCACCATCCGATGACTGAGCGCCCGCTCGCCGGTCATCCGGACCGCTGGCGTGGCCGCTCGACACCGGAGGGGTCCCGGCGGGCCCTTTTCGGACCGTTCCTTCGTCGTATGGCTCGCCAGCCGATCCAAGGGAAGCCGAGCACAGGCCTGAGGACCTCGCCGCCAGCCATGGCTCGCCAGCCGATCCAAGGGAACCCGAGCACGGGCAAGAGGACTTCGCCGCCAGCCAAAGCGCCAGCCGATCCAAGGGAATCCGAGGACAGGCCGGAGGACCTCGCCGCAAGCGAAGCCGCCAGCCAAAGCGCCAGCCACGACCGGATCAGGATCCGTGGCGCTCCCCGTAGGACCAGCCACGGATCCGCGCGATCACGGCTTCTTCGGCACGCAACCGAGCCTGCCATTCGGGCGTGCGGGGTGCGAACCGTTGGCGTTCAGCCGCCGCCTTGCGCAACTCGTCGAGATCAGCCTCCCAGGCTGCAAGCTCGAGGTCGACATCGCGCTCGGCAGCGGCGTCCTGACGCTCATCCATGCCGGGCCTTCGGTCAGCTCCGGGTGCCAGCATTCTGCTGGTCGTAGGTGGCAGCCTCGCTGATCTTGTCGACGGCCTCCGCGACGGACAGGCCATTCTCGTCTGCCGCTCGCTTGACGTCGTCGTACGTGATGTTGGCGTCGCCCATCTTCTTGTTGGGCTCGCCGCAGCCGCAGGTCAGACACATGATCGTGCTCCTTCGTGGTGTCGGGACTTCCGAGAGTCCGACCATAGGAGCGATCACCGTGCGCGCGGCTCAAGCGGTCGGCGCGGGGCGTTACACGCGGGCGACAGCACCTGCGGCCGGGGCCGTAGGCTTCGCGCATGGCCTCCCCGTCAGCTTCCCGCCTGCGCGCCTTCGTCCGGCGGACGACACGGCTCGCCGACGTCCCGGATGTGCCGGGCGTGCGTCTCTACCTCTCGGACGACGTGATGGCGATGCTCCGACTGACCGGCGCCGAACTCGGCCAGGACGATCCGCCACTGCCCTACTGGGCCTTCGCGTGGACGGGTGGGCTCGCGGTCGCGCGCTACCTCATCGAGCATCAGGAGGAGGTCGCCGGCAAGCGCGTGGTCGACATGGCGTCGGGGTCGGGTCTGTGCGCCATCGTCGCGCTCAAGGTCGGTGCGACGTCGGTGGCCGCCATCGATATCGACCCCTTCGCCGCGGCGGCAGTCGACCTCAACGCGAAGGCGAATGACGTGCGAATCGGTTTCACGGGCGCCGACGTGCTCGACGAGCCACCGCCCGACTGCGATGTGATCCTCGCCGGCGACATCTGCTACGAGGAAACGATGGCGAACCGGATGGTCGACTGGCTGCGCGAAGCGGCCCGCGGAGGGACGCGCGTTCTGATCGGCGATCCGGGTCGGCGCTATCTGCCGCGCGACCTGGAGCTCGTGGCGACCTATCAGGTCCGGACCAGCCGCGAGATCGAAGCCACCACGACCAGACGATCCGCGGTGTACTCGATCGGCCGCGGCGCCTGAGCGGACCGGATGGCGGCGGCCATCGCGCCCGACCGGTATTTGTGCTTCCTTCACACAATCCACCCTGTGCTACGCTCGCGCTGAACATTGCGGAACGGTCGAGGAGGCACATCGCGTGGTCGAGGAAGGGTTCTTTTCCGAGGTCGCCGGACGGATCCCATTCGGTGGTCCGGGATCCACGGATCCGCTGTCGTTCAAGGTCTATCAGCCTGATCGCCTGGTCCTTGGCAAGCGGATGGAGGATCACCTCCGACCCGGAGTCTGCTTCTGGCACTCGTTCGCCTGGGCAGGAACGGACATGTTCGGCGTTGGCACCCTGGATCGCCCCTGGCTGGCCGACGACCTTGATCCGATGGCCGCCGCGCGGACCAAGATGGCCGTCGCCTTCGAGTTCTTTACCAAGCTCGGGACGCCGTACTACTGCTTCCACGACCGCGACGTCGCTCCTGAAGGGACGACCTTTGCCGAGTTCAGCGCCAATCTCGATGCGCTGGTCGACGACGCCGCCGGGTACCAGGAGCGGACCGGCGTCCGGCTGCTGTGGGGCACCGCGAACCTCTTCACGCATCCCCGCTATCAGGGCGGCGCGGCGACGAACCCCGATCCGGAGGTGTTCGCCTACGCCGCGGCGCAGGTCAAGCACATGCTCGAGGTCACCCAGCGACTGGGCGGCGAGAACTATGTCCTGTGGGGCGGTCGCGAGGGCTACGACACGCTGCTCAACACGGATCTCCGCCGGGAGGGCGACCAGCTGGCTCGCTTCCTGCACCTCGTCGCCGAGCACAAGCACCGGATCGGGTTCACGGGCCAGTTGCTGATCGAGCCCAAGCCGATGGAGCCGACCAAGCACCAGTACGACTACGACACCGCCACGGTCCACGGATTCCTGCTCAAGCACGGCCTCGAAGGCGAGTACCGCGCCAACATCGAAGCCAATCACGCCACCCTGGCGGGGCACAGCTTCCATCATGAGGTCGCCTACGCGACCGCCAACGGGATGCTCGGCAGCATCGATGCCAACCGCGGCGACCCACAGAACGGCTGGGACACGGACCAGTTCCCCAACTCGGTCGAGGACCTCGCCCTGCCGATCTACGAGATCCTGATGCACGGCGGCATCGCGCCCGGTGGCTTCAACTTCGACGCCAAGATTCGTCGTCAGAGCACGCATCGCACGGACCTGTTCCATGCCCATATCGGCGCGCTCGACACCATCGCACGGGCCCTGCTGGTCGCGGCCGAGCTCGTGGAACGTGGAGAACTGGCCGCTCGCAAGGAGCAGCGCTATGGCGGCTGGGCCAGCCCGCTCGGCGCGGCGATCCTCGACGGAAGCGAGACGCTCGAGACGCTCGCGGCCAAGGTCGCGGACGGACGGATCGATGCACGTCCGGCGTCCGGGCACCAGGAGCTGCTCGAGAATGTCGTCAACGACGCGATCTGGACGGCCGGCACGGAGCGGGTGAAGACCGGCGCCGGCGACTGACCCGATGGCCTTCGTCATCGGGATCGACGTCTCGACCACCGCGACCAAAGCCGTCCTGATCGACGAGACGGGGGCCGTCCGCGGCATCGGGATGGCCGAGTACGGCTTCGAACAGCCGCATCCGCTCTGGAGCGAACAGGCGCCGGGCCTCTGGTGGGACGGGGCCGTAGCGGCGATCCGGTCGGTCATCGCCACGACCCGGGTCGACGCCGGCGAGATCGTGGCCGTGGGGCTCGCTGGGCAGATGCACGGGCTCGTGCTGCTTGACGCCGCCGGCGACGTGCTGCGGCCGGCCATCCTCTGGAACGACCAGCGGACTGCCCGCGCGTGTGACGAGATCCGCGCCGCCGTCGGTCCGCAACGGCTCATCGAGATCACCGGCAATGACGCGCTGACCGGCTTCACCGCCCCGAAGCTCGTCTGGGTCCGCGACCATGAACCAGCGATCTGGGAGCGCGTCAAGCACGTCCTGCTCCCCAAGGACTTCGTCCGGCTCCGGCTCACCGGCGAGTACGCCCTCGACAAGGCCGATGGCGCGGGCACGCTCCTCTTCGACCTCGCCGCGCGCGACTGGTCGCCGGAGGTCCTCGTGGCACTGGGGATCGATCCGTCATGGATGCCGCCCACGTACGAGGGCCCGCAGGTGACGGGTCTGGTGTCGGCGGACGCCGCGGCGGCAACCGGGCTGCGTGCCGGTACCCCGGTCGTGGCCGGCGGGGGCGATCAGGCCGCGAATGCCGTGGGGGTCGGTGTCGTGCGGCCGGGGAGCATGGCCCTGTCCCTCGGCACGTCCGGTGTGGTCTTCGCGCCGACGGATCGGCCGATCCATGAACCGCTCGGCATCGTCCACGCGTTCTGCCACGCCCTGCCCAGGACGTGGCACATGATGTCGGTGATGCTTTCGGCGGCGGGGAGCCTGCGTTGGTTCCGCGACACGCTGGCCCCCGGCGAGGACTTCGAGGAGCTGGTGGCGTCGGCCGCCTCGGTGCCGGCGGGGAGCGACGGCTTGCTGTTCCTCCCCTATCTCAGCGGGGAGCGGAGTCCGCATCCCGACCCGTTCGCGCGCGGCGCGTTCGTCGGCCTGACGCTCGGCCACGACCGGCGCCACATGACCCGGGCCGTGATCGAGGGCGTGGCCTTCGGTCTGCGTGATGGGCTGGACTTGATGACCGCGGCCGGGATGCCGGCACCGGCACAGATCCGTGCCTCGGGAGGCGGGACGGCCAGCCCGCTCTGGCGCCAGATCCTCGCCGATGTGCTGGATGCGGAGATCGCCACGGTGTCCACGTCCGAAGGCGCAGCCTACGGTGCGGCGTTGCTTGCGGCGGTGGGGGCGGGTTGGTTCGCGACCGTCCCGGACGCCACCGATGCGCTCGTTGCCGCGACGCCGGTCGCGACGCCCGGACCGGATCGCACGCGCTACGCGGAGGCGCACGCCGCGTATCGCCGGCTCTACCCGGCCCTCAAGCCGCTCTTCCCGAGGGCCTGAGCCGGACCCGGGCCGGACCTCGGGTGACGGCCGAAGAGACGCGCCCTAGCCGCGGAGTTCGATCTCCGCCTTGTCCTTCTCGGTCAACTCGTCCGGCTTCCGGCCGAGGATGATCATGCCCAGGATCTCATCCGGCGTGACGTCGTTCTTGATCACGGTGTCGACGATCTGGCCGTGGTACATGACGCTGACGCGATCCGACAGGTCGAAGACGTCATGGATGTCGTGGCTGATGAGGAAGATCCCGATGCCCTCGTCCTTGAGCTGGCGGACAAGGTTGCGGACCTGGGCGGTCTCGGCCGGCCCCAGCGCCGCGGTGGGCTCGTCCATGATCAGGATCCGGGCGTTGAAGTAGACGGCCCGGGCGATGGCGACGGCTTGTCGCTGGCCGCCCGAGAGCGATCTGACCGGCATGCTGAACCGCGTGAAATTGGGGTTGAGCCGCCCCATGATCTTGCGCGTTTCAGACTCCATCGCCGAGTCGTCGAGCGATCCGAGGCGAGTGGTCTTCTCCCGGCCCAGGAACATGTTCCCGGGGGCGTCGAGATTGTCCGCCAGGGCCAGGGTCTGGTAGATCGTCTCGATGTTGATGGCCTTGGCATCGCGCGGATTGCGGATCGAGACCGGCTTGCCGTCGATGCGGATCTCGCCACTGTCGGCCGGGTGGGCGCCGGACAGCACGCGCATCAGGGTGGACTTCCCGGCACCGTTGCCGCCGACGAGGCCGATGACCTCCCCCGCGTACAGATCGATCGACACGTCACGAACGGCGTGGACGCCGCCGAAGGCGACGGTGATCCCGCGCATCTCCACGATCGGGGTGCGGACAGCGACGGTCACGGTCATCTCTCCTTGGTCGTTCAGGAGCCGCGGCGGCGGTTGAAGGTGTCGAAGCCCACCGCGAGGATCAGCACGACACCCGCGACGACGTTCTGGCCGGGGGAGTTGACCCCCATGAAGCTCAGGCCATACGCCAGGGACTGCATCACGAAGGCTCCGACCACGGCGCCCGGGATGGTCCCGATCCCTCCGGAGAAGGATGTCCCGCCGACCACCGCGGCTGCGATCACGTACAACTCGTAGCTCTGACCGACATCGAGCGTGGCGCCATTCAGCCGGGCGGCCGCGATGGCCGCCGCGAGGGCGCACAGGATCCCCATGAGGACGTACGTCTTGAGGACGATCCAGCGCGTATTGATGCCCGCGAGGCTCGCGGCGTCAGGGTTGCCGCCGAAGGCGTAGACATAGCGCCCGAATCGGCGGCGCGTCGCGATGAAGGACATCACCAGCGTCACGCCGATCAGCAGCATGATCGGATGGGGGAACCCCGTCGAGATCAACAGTCCGCCGGGTGGGACCGCGACGTTGTTCTCGGCGGCATACCTGGCCGCCAGCCCTTCCGGCCAGTAGTTGGCGTTGGCGAAGGCCGCGAGTCCAAGGATGGCCCCACTGCCGACCACTGAAAGCAGGACCTCGGCCCACATCGGTCGAAGCGGGAAACCGAATCGACGACGCTGCCGGCGACCCATGACGAGCAAGCCAACGACGGCGATACAGCCGATGACCCCGGCGATCCAGGTCAGCGTCCCACCGATCGATCCCTGGGCGCCGCCGCCGATGAGCTGGAAGTTGGGATCCAGTCCGGACACGGCGGCACCGCTGGAGAGATACCAGACCGCCCCGCGGATCGAGAGCAGTCCGCCGAGGGTCACGATGAATGAGGGCACGCCGACGTACGCGATGATGAACCCCTGCAACGCGCCGATCGCGGCCCCGAGGAGCACGCCGATCCCGAGCGCGATGACCCACCGGAACGGGAAGTCCGGCCCCATCCCGAGGATGTGCGGCATCCAGTCGGTCATGAGGAGGGCGTAGGTCATGGCGATGATGCCGACCAACGAACCGACCGACAGGTCGATATTGCGCGAGACGATGACCAGGACCATACCGGTGGCGATGATCGCCACCCCGGTCGCCTGGACCGCCATCGTGAACATGTTGGTGGGCTGGAAGAACTTGCCCCCGCTGAGGATCTGGAACGTGAGCAGGATCAGGCCGAGCGCAACGAGCATGCCGAAGAGACGGAGATCGATCTCCGTCTGAGTGATCAGGCTACGGATCGAGGTCCGGGTTCGGCGCTGCTTCTGCGTCGGGACCGGTGCCACATCGGCCACGTTCGTCACGGTGCTCCTCCTGGGGAGGGATGGAACGACCTGCGCCCTCGGGTGGGACCCGAGGGCGCAGGTGCAGGTGACTAGATCAGGGGTCGAATGACCGGTACTACTTGCAGGCTGGCGGCGCCTTCGCGGCGTCGACACCCTTGCAGAGATCGGCCTTCGAGATCTGGCCAGCGTCGATCGCGGTCTGCAGGGTATCTGCAGTCAGCGGCGTCGGCTGAAGGATGAAGGACTTGACGGTGGTGCCACCCGGGGTCTTGAAGTCCTGGGCGCTCAGGCCGGCGGTCGGCGCGACGGTCGGGTCAAGGAGCCCGTCCGGCAGCTTGAGATCGGCCATCTTGGTCCCGGCGCAGAGCGCGAGCGCTGCGGCGCCAGCGGCCTTGCCGAGCTCGTTGGCGTTCTTGAAGACGTCAACGTACTGCTTGCCCTGGGCCACGTTGTTCAGGTTGGCGGGGTCGCCGTCCTGGCCGCTCAGGGGCGGGTAGCCGTAGCTCTTGCTCGTCAGGGCCCCGACGACGCCGAGCGCGGTGCTGTCGTTCTCGGCCAGGATGGCGTCGATCTTCTTGCCGTCGGCGACGGCCTTGTCGATGATCGCTTCCATGTTGGACTGGGCCTTCTCGGTCTTCCACGCGTCCGTCGCGGTGCCCTTGGGTCCGTTCAGGAGCACGATGTCGCCCGAGGCGACCTTGGCCGCGAGGCCGGCCTGGTCCCAGCCCGCGGGCAGGAACGTGGAGGCGTTCGCGTCGCCCGGATCACCAGTGATCAGGACGTAGTTGCCCTTCGGCACCTTCTTGATGATGGCGTCCGCCTCGGCCTTGCCGACCAGCACGTTGTCGAACGTGAGGTACAGGACGCTCGGGTCTTCGATGAGCCGGTCATAGGCGATGACCGGGATGCCCGCGTCGGCAGCCTTCTTCAGGGCCGGCAGGATCGCCTTGCCGTCCTGGGCAAGCACGACGAGGACCTTGGCACCCTTCGAGATCAGGGTGTCGATATCGGTGAGCTGCTGCTCAGCGACCAGGTTGGCGTCGGCAGAGATGTACGAGCCACCACCGGCCTGGACGGTCTTCTTGAGGTTGGGCTCGTCGTGTGCGGCCCAGCGCGGCTGCTGGAAGTTGTTCCACGAAACGCCGACGACGCAGCCGGCGCCGCCAGCGCTCGCCGAGGCCCCTGTGCTCGGAGCGGTCGTGGCCGCGCTGCCGTTGCAGGCAGCGAACATGACGGCAGCGATCCCCAGGAACGCCACCGACTTTCTGATCGACATTGAGTTCTCTCCTCCTACGACGTTGTCCGTCGGCGCCGATATGCGGCGCCATAGGCTACCACCCTGCATCGATACCACAACCTCGGCTCTTCCGAGGTCGGCCGGGTGGCTACTGCATCCCTCGCGTCTCTCACCTTCCTTCTTCTGGTCACGCACTGATCGCTTCGAGCGTGGCGGCGCGGTCGCGCAGCCAGGCGACGGGGTCGTCGATCAGCGACTCGAGCGCGAGCTCGGCGGCCCCGAGCAACGGCGCATCCTGGCCGAGCGTCGCCGGGGTCACCCGCACGAGGTGCCGGATCGCGCGCTGGACGCGGCGATCCAACTCGGCCTCGAGTGACGACTGGACGAACGGGAATGAGCTGGCGAGCCGCCCGCCAAGGAGGACGAGCCTTGGGTCGAGCACGTTGATGAGTCCGGCAAGGCCGATCCCCAGCCAGCGGCCGGTTTCGGCGAATGCCGCCAGCGCCCTGGGATCGCCGCGCTCGGCGTCGCGGTGCACCTCATCGACGGATCCCTCCCCGGCATCGGTCCGGTGTCCGGCCCGGCGAAGCAGGGCGCCACTCCCGACGACCGTCTCCCAGCAACCGCTCGACCCGCAGCGGCACGGCAGCCCTTCCGGGTCGACCGGGATATGGCCGACCTCGCCGCTATAGCCGTCTGCGCCGGTCAGCGCCTGACCGTCCACGATGATCCCGCCTCCGACGCCGACGGACCCCCAGATCAGGATGACATCGTCGTAGCCGATCCCGGCCCCACGCCGGAGTTCGGCAAGCGCGGCCAGATCGCTCTCGTTGGCGATGGCGATCGGACGGCGCGGTTCCAGGACCTGCGCGAGGCGCACCCCGAGCGGCTCGTCCCGCCACCCCAGGTTCGGCGCCATCGAGACCATGCCGTCGCTCCGACGGACGACCCCCACCACCGCGACGCCGTAGCCGATGAACTGGCTCTCAGCGGGGATCGCCCGGGCGACGCGGGCCGCGAGCGCCGCGAGGGCCGCGACGACGTCATCGAGGCCCGTCCGTTCGGCCGGCAGGGCTTCCCGGATATGGGACACGACCTCACCGCCGAGGCCGACGACGGCCGCGGCGAGCGAGTCCACGGCGATCTCCAGCGCGATCACCACGGCTCCGGTCGGGTTCAGCGCGACCACCGGCGATGGCCGACCGGGCGTCCCGTCCAGCGTGGCTGGGCGTTCGTTCGCGAAGCCGCCGACGACGAGCTCGCCGACCAGCGCTCGGATGGTGCTTCGGGTGAGACCAGTGACGGACACCAGCTCCGAGCGCGAACGGGGACCGTGCTCGTGGAGCGTGCGCATGATGGCGCTCAGGTTCGCCCGATGGATCGTCTCGCTTTGCTGGCCGGAGATCACAGCGCCGATCCGCACGGTTTGTAGTCCTTTATTGCAAACTTGCGCCACAGTCGACTACGGGGCCCGTCCCTGTCAAGTGCTCAGTGTCATATCTGTTGACCGCTGACTCGCGACGGCGTCGCGCCTGTACCGTCCCGGGGGCGAATCGGCGGCGCGACGGTACCATCGCCCGGATGTCCGCCCCCGATGTCCCAGCAGCGCGTACGGCCGGCGGGTGGATGCGCCGTCGAGTGCTCATCGCAGGGTTCGCGGTCGTGATCGGCGGGGTCGTCGTGGCCGTGATCGGTGGTCTCGGGTCTCGGGAGGCCGGAGTGGCGCTCGGCGCGCCCCGGTACGTCGAAGAGACGGCCACTGCTGGCATCGGTCATACCTACGGCGGCGACGACACGTTCGACACGGGCGGTGGGGTCGCCGTCTTCGACTGCGACGGCGACGGACGCCCGGATGTCTACCTGGCTGGCGGTGGTCACGCGGCCGCGCTCTTCCGGAATGAGAGTCCGACAGGTGGTGCGCTCGCCTTCGCGGCGGTCCATTCGCCGGTCACGGATCTTGCCGGCGTCGTTGGTGCGTACCCGATCGACATCGACAGCGACGGGATCGCCGATCTGGTGGTCCTGCGGATCGGTGGCTCGGTCCTGTTGCGAGGTCGCGGCGATTGCACCTTCGAACCGGCGAACGCCGCGTGGGGCGTGACCCCGACCCCGGGCAACACGACGGCCTTCAGCGCGACCTGGGAGGGCAAGGCGAGATTCCCCTCGCTCGCGTTCGGCCGGTACGTCGAGACAAACCCCGACGGCAGCTATCGGTGCCCGGACAACGAGGTCTTCCGGCCCGCTGCGGCGGGAGGGGGCTACGGGCCTCCGACGCCCCTCTCCCCTGGCTACTGTCCGCTCTCGATGCTCTTCAGCGATTGGGACGGATCCGGGCGCCGCGATCTCCGGGTCAGCAACGACCGCCAGTATTACGACAACGAGGTCGGCGGCGAACAGCTCTGGCGCTTCGAGACCGGATCGCCAGCCCGAGCCTATACCGCGGCGGACGGGTGGGCACTCGTCCGCCTGTGGGGCATGGGCATCGCCAGCTATGACGTCACCGGCGATGGACTCCCGGAGGTGTACCTGACCAGCCAGGGCGCCAACACGCTCCAGACGCTCGTGGCTGGGTCCGCAGGCCCCGCCTTCCATGACCTCGCGCTCGCACGCGGCATCACGGCCACCAGGCCCGCCGTCGGCGGGGACCCGCTGCCATCGACGGCGTGGCATCCGGAGTTCCAGGACGTGAACAACGATGGCTCCATGGACCTGTTCGTCACGAAAGGGAACGTGAACCAGATCCCCGACTTCGCTCAGAAGGACCCGAATGACCTGTTCCTCGGCAGCCCCGGCGGGATGTACACGGCAGGCGCCGCCGATGCCGGGATCGTCTCCTTCGACCGGGGTCGCGGAGCCGCCCTCGCAGACTTCAATGACGACGGGCTCCTCGATCTCATCGTCGTCGACCTGGGAACCCCGGTGCGTGTCTGGCGGAACGTCGGCACGGGCACGGCCGCCGCGCCGGTGGCGATGGGTGGCTGGCTCGGGCTCCGGCTCCACGAGGATGGGCCAAACGGCGATGCGATCGGGTCGATCATCGAGACGAGGGCCGGGGACATCGTGGCGCGTCGCGAGGTCGTGATCGGCGGCGGCCACGCCGGCGGCCAGCTGGGGTGGATGCACGTCGGACTCGGTCGGGCGACCGCTGCGGACGTTCGCGTCACCTGGCCGGACGGCGAGGTCGGACCCTGGATGCCGGTCAGCGCCGACCGGTTCTACACGATCGCGCGCGATGCGACCGGTGCCACCGTGTGGCAGCCTCCTTCGACCCCCTGACCCTGTGGAGACGACCGAATGACCAAGGCTCGACTCGCGCCGCTCGACCTGCCCGAGTTCGGGCGCCCCGACGAACCGCCCGAGATCCCGTCAGCGCTGTACGCCGAACGGCTTGCGCGCCTGCGCGCGCGGGGCGCGGCACGGGGCTACGACCGGTTGATCGTGTATGCCGACCGAGAACACAGCGCGACGATCTCGTGGCTGACCGGGTTCGACCCGCGCTTCGAAGAGGCGGTCGTCATCGTCGGGCCCGAGGGCGAGCCCGCCATCCTGGTGGGTAATGAATCGTGGGGCACGGCCGGCGTCGCACCGTTGCTGATGCGCAGGATCCGCTTCCAGGATCTCAGTCTGCCGAGCCAGCCGCGCGATCGATCGCTGCCCCTGGACGTGATCCTGGCCGATGAAGGGATCGCCCTCGGGAGCCGGGTGGGGGTGATCGGCTGGAAGACCTATGCCACCCGCGACCGTCTCGACGTGCCGTCCTTCCTGGTCGATGGCCTGCGCGCGGCCGTCGGTGGCAGCGGCGCCGTCGAGAACGCCACCGATCTGGTCATCGACTCGGCCGACGGGCTGCGGGTCATCAACGAGGTGGAGCAGATCGCGTTCTTCGAATACGTCTCGTGCCAGACATCGCAAGGCGTGCGTGACCTGCTGTTCGGGCTGACCCCCGGACTGCGCGAGAGCGAGGCGGTCCGACTGCTCGGCTGGAACGGCATGCCGTTGTCGTGCCACCTGATGCTGACCGCGGGCCCGCGTGCGACGCTCGGGCTCCTCAGCCCAGGTTCTCGCCGTATCGAGCGCGGCGACCGCTTCACGGTGGCCTACGGCCTGTGGGGTGCGCTCACCTGTCGTGCCGGCTTCGTGGTCCAGGACGAAGATGAGCTGCCGACCGCGATCGGCGACTACATCGAGCGGCTCGTCGCGCCCTATTTCGAAGCCATCGCAGCGTGGTACGGCGCCTTGCGCATCGGAGCGACGGGGGGCGAGCTGTACGACGCGATCCACGGCAGGATCGGCGACCCGTTCTTCGGGCTCTTCCTGAACCCAGGCCACCAGCTCCACCTGGACGAGTGGATCAACTCGCCGGTCGCGGCTGGCTCCACGACCGTCCTTCGGTCCGGGATGGTCTTCCAGGTCGACGTCATCCCGGCGACGGGGACCGACTACTTCACCACCAACATCGAGGACGGGGTCGCCCTCGCCGATGAAGCGCTGCGACAAGTGTTCGCCGATCGGTACCCGGAGGCATGGGAGCGGATCCAGGCGCGCCGCGGGTTCATGGAGTCGGCGCTCGGGATCGCGCTCCACCCGGACGTCCTGCCGCTCTCGAACATCCCGGCCTACCTGCCGCCATTCCTGCTGAGCCCGGGACGGGCGATGACGCTGGCCTGACCTCGCCGGGTGGCGCTCAGCCCCGGTCGAGCCGGGCGCGGATCAATTCACGCCCGGCGCCGTCCGTCAAACGATACGACCAGCCGCTGTCGTCGGGCCACGTCTGTGCCTCGAGGATCGCACCGGGCTCGGCGGATGAGGCATATTCGATGCGGAGGCGGCGCGGGATCCGTCGAGTCGTGGCCACGTCGCCAGCCGCGATGACCGCTTCCTCCAGCCAGTCGGCGTAGACGGCGTTGTTGACATGGTCCATCGGATCCAGCTCCTGCGGACGGACCGCGACCGTGCGCGTCACGGCCGTGTCGGGTGCAGGGTCAAGCGCGACGCGACCGAGCGGGAACGTGGCTTGCGGCACGCCGAAGGCAAGGTCGAACTCAACGGGGATACGCGTCGGAGCCCCGCGTCCGTCGATCAGCACCCAGTCGATGTTGACCCACGCCAGCAGCGCTCCGGCAGCGTCGCTGAACGTCGTCCGCCGACGCGACCAGACGCGCCGCCAGCCGATGACCTGGGTCGTGGCCGTGATCGTGTCCCCGACCGGGATCGGCCCATCCACCCCGAGCTCGGCCGCACGGACCAGCCACGTCACGGCGCGCGCGTCATACCAGGCCCGGTCGAACCCGCGCTCCTCCGAGTGAGCCCACGCGAGATCCTGGGCGTAGCGGAGGAGGACGGACGTCCGCAGTCGGCCGTCCGGTCCAGCTTCGTCGAAGCGGACATGAAACGTGCCGCTGAACGCGTGGCCGGCCGATCCGGTCACGAGCTCCCCGGGCCGCCCACCGCAAGACGGTCGAGCGTCTCGATGCTGATGAGGCCGATCCCCTCGGTCGGTGCGGTCTGCCGATCCAGACGGACCCGGCAGGAGCGTTCGGCGTCGAAGATGACAAGCGCCACCGCGAGTGTCTCGTCCTCCTCCCCGGCGTGGGTCCGCGCCGCGTCCAGCTGGTAGAGCACATCGGCGTTGATACCCCGGGCGCCCCACTTGCAGTCGTACGCCTCGGATCGGCCGGGGCGCTCCACGGTGACGTCGTACGGGTGGATCTCCGCGGCCACGCCATCGAACAGGATCCGGCGTTCGCGGCGAACGGTCTCCCCGGCGCGACG
>JBBQLI010000006.1:0-51264 GCA_038327765.1 Candidatus Limnocylindrales bacterium
AAGGGCCACGCGGTCGACAACGCGCGCGCCGTCGCGGAGCGACTCGACGCGGCCTTCGCGGCGGGCGACCTGGAACGGACCGCGTCGATGACGCAGTACCTCGCCGACCTGATGCTCGCACTGGAGCAGGACGACGGCCAGAAGCTCGGCGGCAAGAGTGCCGAGGCGTCGCGGTTCATCCTGCGCGCCATCGACCGGGAGCTGGACCACTCCTGAGCGCGCGCGGCCTGGGCGAACCTGCGTCTGTCACACGCGGTTCCACGACACGCTCCTCGCGGACCCGCGACCGGATCACCGAAACCGCGAGATCCGCGCCACATCCACGCTCGACCATCACGAAACGGCGTGTGTCAGGCGCACACACTCCAGCGAACGGACCCGTGCCCGGCGCGCACCCCGGCGAACGGACCTGTGCCCCGCGCCCAAGGGGCTTGACTCTCGGGTAGCCCGAGGGTCCACGATGCGCCCATGGATGACGAACTCCTGCCGATCGGGCGGTTCGCGCGGCTCGTCGGGCTGAGCGTGGGGGCGCTCCGCCACTACGACGATCTGGGCATCCTCCGCCCGGCGGACACGGACCGGTTCACCGGCTATCGCCGCTACCGGACCAGCCAGCTCGAGGATGGCCGCGTCGTTGCGCGGCTGCGTGAGCTGGAAGTGCCGCTGGAGGAGATCCGCGACATCCTGGCCGCCGACGATCCGGTCGAGCGCGCCCGCCGTCTCGACGATCACCGGGCCCGGCTCGTGGCCCGCAACGACCGACTCGTCCGCGTCCTGCACCAGGTCCGCGGCGTCACCGACCGAGGAGAACCCATCGTGAGCAAGCCGCCTGAACCGCCCGAACTCGATCCCGCCACCCGTCGCGCGCTCGCCGCCGGGCTCTACAACCACACCTGGACCTTGCTCGAGACGCATCCGCGGACGCCGGCCCAGGACGACGAGCTGATCCATTCCGCGCACGCCTCGCGCTATCACTGGGGCGAGCTCGGCGCGGATATCCACCTCGCTCGCGGTGAGTGGCTGTGCTCGCGCGTGTACGCGACGCTCGGTCGCGCGGAACCGGCGCTGCATCATGCCCGCCGCTGCATCGAACTGGTCGAAGCCGCCGGGGCGGACGCGTCGCGTGAATCCTGGGATCTCCCCGCCGCCTACGAAGCGATGGCCCGCGCCTCGGCCGTGGCCGGCGACACCGCCGAGACCGCCCGCTGGAAGGCGAAGGCCACGGAAGCCCTCGCGGGCATCACGGACGCCGAGGACCGCACGCTCATCGAAGGCGACCTCGCGACGCTGCCGTAGACTTGGGGCCTCCACCCCGCCCATCCCCGGAGGCCTCTGTGACCGATCTCAAGTGCGGCATCCTGCTCTGGACCCAGGCCGCGACATGGCAGGAGCAGCTGGACGCCGCGCAGCGTGTCGACCGCCTCGGCTACACCCACCTGTGGACGTGGGATCACCTCTACGCGATCTTCGGCGACCCGTACCAGCCCATCTTCGAGGGCTGGACGTCGCTCGCGGCGTGGTCGATGGCGACGAAGCAGACCCGCCTCGGACTGCTCGTCGGCGCCAACACGTTCCGCAATCCGGGCGTCGTCGCCAAGACGGCCGCCACCCTGGACCACATCAGCGGCGGCCGCGCGATCCTGGGCATCGGCGGGGCGTGGATGGACCTCGAGCACCAGGCGCATGGCATCGACTTCGGGACCGGCTTCGGCCAGCGGCTCGACTGGCTCGATGAGTCAGTCGGCGCGATGCGCGGCCTCCTCGATGGGGAGCATGTGACGTCGGCGCCAGGCGGCCACTACCAGTTCGACGATCTCGTCCACAGCCCGCAACCCGTCCAGAAGCACCTCCCGATCATGATCGGCGGCTCCGGCGAGAAGAAGACCCTGCGGACGGTCGCGAAGTACGCCGACCTGTGGAACGCGATGGGCGAGATCGACTTCCTGAAGCACAAGGTCGAGGTGCTGCAAGGCCATTGCGACGCCGTCGGGCGCGACATCGCCGACATCGAATTCACGCTCGGCGTGAAGCTGACGATCCGCGACTCGCAGGCCGAGGCCGTGAAGGTCCGCGAAGCGGCCATGGCCCACAACAAGACGCCGCACGCCGACATCGCCGACGACGACACGTTCTGGGAAGGCACCTCGGAGCAGATCGCGGACCGGCTGCGGCCCTACGTCGAACTCGGGTTCAAGACGGTCATCTCGGAGCAGCCCGCCCCGTACGACGTCGAAACTCTCGAACGCTTCATCGGCGAGGTCAAGCCGCTGATCGACAAGGGCTGAGCGGACCGTCGCTACAACTCCGGGACGACCGACGCCGGGATGACCATGGTGACCTCGATGCCGGCGCAGGCTGGAAGGTCCTGTCCGAAGTAGGGAATCAGCGCCGACAACAGTAGGGAATCAGCGCCGACAACGAGACCGAGTCAGTGGCGCCAGGCGGCGTGACCCGCAGGCTCCGATACGAGGGCGGACAGCCACCGCTCCCGGCCGGAGTGTCCGAGCCCGCGAAGGCCGCAAAGGCGTTGCCGCCCGGCTCGAGGTCGATGGTCGGAACGCCATCGACCAGCGGAAAGGTCAGAAGGGCGTCGGTCTGTTTCGCGGTCGTCGTCGCACCCGAATCATCGACCCCGACGAGCGTCGGCCATCCGTGGAGCCGGCACGGTCCGGTCCCCGTGTCCGTGAACTGGATCCATCCGCCGACGGTCCCAGCCGCCGCGCTCGTATGGACGATCGCGATGGCCAGGTCGGATGTAGCGCACGATCGGAGCGTCTCCTCGGGTTGCGTGTCGCTCGGAGTCGCTGGCACCGGGACGGGGGTTGCGACCGGAGTCGGCGCGATCGTCGACGGCTTGGTCACGATCACGGCCGCGGTCGGCGTCGGTTCGACGGTGGCGCATCCAGCGACGATCAGCAGCACGATACCGACCACGAAGGCTGACGCCGATACTCCCATCGCGGATCGCTGACCCCATGAATGGGGACCTATCAGAGCTTCGCTAGGACGTCACGAAACTGGTGGGAATCATGATGGCGCAGGCAGCAAGCTCCGCCATCCGAAAGCAAGCCCGCGAAATCCAAGAAACCCTGCCATCCTCGTTCTGTTCCACTCACCCGAATCGCTGCGCTGAAACCTCCTAGATGCAACAGCGCGGTGGAGGGTGAGTGGAAAGCAGCCGACCCATCGATAGGTCCATGACAGTCGTCTCTCGAAAAGAGCTTCTAGACACGCTCGGCGCGCATGGGCCGGTCTTGCTGGCGGCTGCACGAGTCGTCACCGGCGACGACGATGAAGCGCACGACCTCGTCCAGGCAACGTTCGAGATCGCGCTCAAGCGCATCGACACCTTGCGCGAGCCCACGGCGCTTCGCGCGTGGCTTCTGCGAATCGAGATGCGCGAGGCGTTCAGGACGGTGCGTCGTCTGCGTCGCCTCGTTCGGCTCGACGGGCATGTCCAGAATCTGACTTCAACCGAACCAAACATCGGCCAACGAATTGAAATGCGCGAGGCACTGATGACGTTGCCGCCGCGAACCAGAGGAGCGGTGGCCCTCCACTACCTGGCCGGTTTGACGGTTCGGGAGACGGCCGTCGCCCTAGATGTGAGTGAGAACACCATCAAGAGCCAGTTGAAAGTGGGGCTCGAGAAGCTGCGCGAGGTACTTGCTGATGCGTGACCAGGGGATGGGCGAACCCGTTGAGGCCCGCCTTCAAGACTACTTCAGCGCCGAGCTCGAGCGGGCCAAGGCTGAATTCCGAGCGCCGGTCGCTGGCATGTCAGCTCGTCGATGGACGACACGAAGAGCGGTGGGCACGGTCACGGTCGCCATCGCGGTCCTGGTCGGATCTCTCGCGTTCCTTGGTCGATCGCTCGACCGGCCCAATGGCAGCCCTGCAGCGCCCGCAGGCGGCGTCGGCTCGTCGACCCATCCCACCTACACACCGGTCACACCTTCACCCATCGTCCCTGGCGGGACGCTACCCACGTCGGCCGCGGCCACGACGATTCCGAACGATGGCGGCCAGATAACGGATATCGACCCGACGACTGCCGCGCTCGTGGCCAACATCAAAGCAGACGCCAGCTGGTTCACGACCATCGGGGCCAACCTGGTCGACGCGGTGCCGGATCAGTCTCAGGACCTCGGCGTCGTGATCTATTTCGTGGCCTCCAAGGACGTCGGCGCGATGATCGCCGACCACTTTGGGGATCCGGTAGGGCTGACCGTGCGATACGAGGGGTTGCCGGCGTGGACCGGACCGCGTGGCACCTTGGAGGTCACGGTGGTCGACAGAAGCGGGCGACCGGTCGAGGGCGTGACCTGCCGGACGATCCCAGTCGATCCTGCCGTCAACGCGGATACCGGGCTCGCCTACAGCACCGACACCAACGGCATCTGGAAGAATGCCTACCTGCCGGCGACGACCTATGAGGTACAAGTGTCGACTTTGGGCAGTCCTTCGACCGTGCTTGCGACGGGGACGGCGACGGTACCGATGGACGGCACCGCCTGGGTCCGGATCGTCGTCGGTCCTTAGCGCTTCTTCGAACCGTGATGACGGAACTCAGGCGCACCATCTCCTCGAAGCCCGGTTCGTGGCCGTGAATCGACGACCGACCGCGAACACGTGTCGACGCCTGTCTGATCGCTCGTCGCCGGGCGCCTTTCTTCAGCCCGCGACCGACACCAGGATCGCGCGGGCTTCGGCCGCGGTCGGCAGTCGCGGTGAGTTGCGGATGGCCGGGTCCGCGAGGGCGTCGGCGACGATCTGATCGATCGAGGCGGGGTCGCCCAGACCAAGCGCGGTCAGCGTCCGGCGCTGACCGACATCCCGGCACAGCTGGCTGATCGCGCCGGTGGCCGCAACGGCGCCCGTGGCTTCGGTCTCGGCGAACGAAGCCACGCCGAACGCCTGTCCGACCAGATCCAGCTCGCGGTCGCGCGTGCCGAGATAGAAGCGCAGGACCTCCGGCAGCACGGTGGCCAGCGCGGTCCCGTGCGGCAGCTTCCCGCGCGTCCCGAGCGCATGCCCCAGCGCGTGGACCAGCCCGACCCCCGTCCCGCTGGCCTGCCCGACCCCGGCGAGATGCGACGCCATCAGCAGTTGCGACCGCGCCTCCAGGTCCGTGCCATCGGCGACGGCCCGGCGTAGATACGTCGCCACGGTCCGGATGACCGCCAGCGCCATCGCCTCGGCGAACGGGTTCGGGTTCGCGGACAGGAGCGATTCGAGCGAGTGCGTCATCGCATCGATGCCGGTCGCGGCCGTGGCGGCCGGTGGCAGCCCCACGGTCAGCACGGGATCGAGGATCGTGACGACCGGCAGCAGGCTGGGGTGGCCGATATACGACTTGCGGCCGGCCGCTTCGTTCGTGATGACCCCGAACGCATTGGTCTCCGCGCCAGTGCCGGCGGTGGTCGGCACCGCGATGATCGGCCGACCCGGGCGCAGCGACGGATCGTCGTAGCCAAGCTCCCAGACCGGCGCGGCATTCATCGCCCGCAGCGAGACGGCCTTCGCGGTATCCATCGCGGAACCGCCACCCACCGCAACGATGACCGTGCCATCGGTGCCGAACGCGCGGAGCACGGCGGCGCCGCGTTCGATGGTGGTCTCGCCGGGATTGGGTTCGACCTCGGCGAAGACGCCGGTCTCGATCTCCGCGGCGGTGAGGACGCCGACGACGCGATCGACGACGCCCGACGCCTTGACGCCCGGGTCCGTCACCACGAACGCGCGGCTGCCATACGCCTCACGGACGAGCTCGGGCAGGGCCTCGATGGCGCCCGCGCCGAACCGGACGCGGTCGCGCGTGTCGAGGCTGAACGACCGATCGGCAAGTCCGCTCACGAGCGCATCCTCCGTCCTTCGGGGTCGAGGATCGGCCCCACCTGGAGCCGCGCCGGTCGACGCTGGCCGATGATCTCGATCTCGAACGGGCCGCTGTCCGGTGTCGCCAGCGCCGCCGGCACGTAGCCCAGGGCGATCGACGCCCTGCTCGCGTGCGCGAACCCGCCCGAGGTCACCCAGCCGACGACCGTCCCGTCGTGCCAGATGGGTTCGTCGCCGATGACGTCGGCCGGGTCCGCCGGGTCCGGCTCCACGACCAGCGTCACGAGCCGCCGCGCCGGGCCGGTCGCCAGTTCCGCCTCGTGCGCGGCCCGGCCGATGAACTCGTGGTCGAGCTTCACGTACCCGCCGATCCCCGCTTCGAGTGGGGTGTAGATCGGCCGGTATTCGCGGAACCACGTTCCGTAGCCCTTCTCGAGTCGCAGCGAGAGCAGCGCCCGTGCGCCGAACGGCTGGATCCCGTACGACGCCCCGGCGGCCATCAGCCGGTCGAACAGGAGTGCCTGGTATTCCGGCGCGACCCAGAGCTCGTAGCCGAGCTCGCCGGTATACGACAACCGGCCCATGATCGCGGGCACCGCGCCAAGGTCGATCCGGCGGATGTCCATGAACCGGAACGCATCCGGGCGGAGATCCTCGTCGGTCAGCTGCTGGAGGACGTCGCGTGCCCGCGGCCCCGCCACGGATAGCCCGACCAGCCCCAGACCGACCACCCGGAACGTGACGCTCCCGTCTTCGGGGAGATGGGCCAGGAGCCAGCGGCTGTGATGCACCTCGGCGACGTGCGAGCCAAAGAGCAGGAACTCGTCCTCGGCGAGGTGGGCGACGGTGAACTCGGCCAGGATCTTGCCGGCCGGGTTGAGCATCGCGGTCAGTGCGATCCGCCCGACCGCCGGCAGCCGGTTCGTGAGTAGCCCGGACAGCCACGCCGCCGCGCCCGGGCCGCGGACCTCGTACTTCGCGAAGTTCGAGATCTCGATCAGCCCGACGCGTTCGCGGACCGCAACACACTCCGCGGCGACCTGGCTCCACGCGTTCGAGCGGCGGAATGTGACGTCCTCGTGCGGCTCGAGACCGAGTGCCTGGAACCACAGTGCGTGCTCCAGCCCGAACGACGCGCCCCAGACCGCGTTGGCGGCGGTCAGCCGGTCGTGGATGGGCGTCGTGTGGAGCGGTCGGGCGGCCGTCAGTTCCTCGTTCGGGAAGGTGATCCGGAACCGGCGTCGGTAGTTCTCCTGGACCTTCGCGTTCGTGTACGCGAGGTTGGCGTAGTCGCCGTAGCGGGCGACATCCATGCCCCAGATATCCATCCCGGAGTCGCCTTCGACCATCCAGGTCGCCAGCGCCAGACCGACGCCGCCACCCTGCGACAGCCCGGCCATCACACCACAGGCCACCCAGTAGTTGCGCAGCCCGCGGATCGGACCCACGAGTGGGTTGCCGTCCGGCGAGAACGTGAACGGCCCGTTGACGACGCGCTTGATACCCACGGTGCCCATCGCCGGGTAGTGCTGGAACGCGACCTCCAATTCAGGGGTGAGGCGCTCCACGTCGGGCGCCAGCAACTGCGCCCCGAAGTCCCATGGCGTCGTCTTCGGCGACCACGGCACGCACGCCTGCTCGTACGTGCCGAGGAGCATCCCGTTGCCCTCCTGGCGGATGTAGAGCTCGCCGCCGAAGTCCAGCGCCATCGGCATCTCGCGACCGGTGGCGGCCATGTGCGACGCGACCTCGGGCATGTCGTCCGTGACGAGATACATGTGCTCCATGGCGAGGACCGGGAGCTCCAGCCCCACCATCCGGCCCACCTCGCGCGCCCACAGGCCGCCGGCATTGACGACGTGCTCGGCGTGGATCGTGGTGCCGCCATCCACCTCGACGTCCCAGGTGCCGTCAGGCCGCTGGGAGAGCCCCGTGACCCAGGTGTTGCGATGGACCTCGGCGCCGGCCTTGCGGGCCGCGATGGCGTAGGCGCGCGTGACCCCGGACGGGTCCACGTGCCCTTCGACCGGGTCGTACAGCGCGCCGACGAAGTACTGGGTGTCCAGCAGCGGGAAGAAGGCCTTCGCTTCCGAGGGCGTGATCAGCTCCAGGTCCATCCCGAGATAGCGGCCACGCGCCTGGGCCATGCGCAGGAAGTCCATCCGGACGGCCGTGTCGGCGAGCATCAGACCGCCCGGGAGATGGATGCTGCAGTCCTGCCCGGAGATCGCCTCGATCTCCTTGTAGAGATTGATCGTGTACTGCTGGAGCTTCGAGACGTTCGGGTCGCCGTTGAGCGTGTGCATCCCGCCCGCGGAGTGCCACGTGGATCCGGACGTCAGCTCGCGCCGCTCGAGCAGCATCACGTCGGTCCAGCCCAGCTTGGTCAGGTGGTACAGGACGCTGCAGCCCACGACGCCGCCGCCGATCACCACCACCTGGGCTGTCGTCTTCACGTGACCCTCCTCGAGATCCAACGCGCGAAGCCTACGCGAGGAACCCACCGACGCGCCGGGCACGCGACCTGACTGCCCAGCTGAGAGCCCGACGAACCGACACCCATCGTGGACGACCAGCCTCTTGACAAGTGACCACGCCATGCCCATATTCACAAACATCACCTTGTACAAGACTTCACTTGTACACAAGAGAAGGAGATCGAGATGACCACGACCACCGACACGCGGACCGAGGACTTCTGCGCCGTCCTGTCACTCCCCGCCAGCCCCGCCACGGTCCTGGCCCTTTTCACGTCCGCCGCCGGCGTCAGCCGCTGGTGGGGACAGACCGAGGGCGACGGAGCGGTCGGCGGCACGCTCATCACCAGCTTCGGCGAGCACGGCGTCAACGCGGTGCGCGTCCTCGAAGCCGGACCCACCCGCGTCATCTGGGAGCCCGTCGTGGCCGAGGGGACCACGCCAACGGGCCACACGCCCGAGTGGCTCGGCACGACGATCGAGTTTGCTATGGTTCCCGCCGGCGCTGGCACGGAACTCCGCTTCCGGCACGCTGGCCTGACCCCGCAGCTTGCGTGCTGGGACGACTGCTACGCCGGCTGGACGTACTTCATGGCGAGCATCCAGGCGTTCGCCGAGACCGGCACCGGCACCCCGTTCGGAGCCTGACGAAACAAGATAGGCGTGCGAGCCCGATGACCGAGCGGAAGCAGTCGATCGCGCCCGTGGCACCCGATGTGGTGCTGCGGGCGCTGGCCGACCCTCACCGCCGGGAGATCCTGCGGCTCGTCCGGCACACGGAGCTGCCCGCGGGCCGGATCGCGGCCACATTCGCGCTCACCCAGCAGGCGGTCAGCCAGCACATCGCCGTGCTCAAGCAGGCCGGCCTGCTCACAGAGCGCCGCGAGGGCACCCGCCGCTTCTACGCGCTGCATCACGAGTCGCTCGAGCCGGTGCGCGAGCTCCTCTCCGAGTTCTGGCCCGATGCCCTCAGCCACCTGAAGAAGGCCGTCGAGACGACCCATCCCCGACCACCGAAGAGGTTGCCGTGACCGCCGAGATCCGCAACGACGTCATCGTCGCGACCGAGCACATCAAGGCACCGCCCGAAGTGGTGTTCCCGTACTTCACCGACCCTGCCCTGATCGTCACGTGGATCGGCGATCGGGCCGAACTCGACCCACAGCCTGGCGGCGCGTTCGCGCTCGATTTCGGCGAGAGTCTCGTCCGAGGGACCTACATCACCGTCGACCCGCCGCACCGCGTTGTGTTCACCTGGGGCATCCCAGGCAACGTCGACCTCCCGCCCGGCGGTTCGACCGTCGAGGTCGTGCTGACCCCTGATGGTGACGACACGCTCGTGGTCCTGACCCACCGCGGCGTGCCGTCCACGCACATCGGCGACCACCGCGCTGGCTGGGAGCACCAGCTCGGGCAGCTGCCCGCTGCGGTCGGCTGACCCGGCTGCGGATCACGAGCCGCCCCGTCGCAAGTCGCGTTCAGTAGTCCGTGGGCACGCCGCCCTCGGCCGTGCGCCGGGCGACGAATGTGCCGAGTTCCTCGGCCACGGCCGGGTCCATCGCGGGCGGCTGGTAGGCCTTCAACAGTTCCTTCCAGATGGTGTTGGCCTTGCCGGCTGCCTCGGGGCTACCGGCCTCCTGCCAGGTCTCGTAATTCCGCCAGTCCGAAAGCATCGGCTTGTGGAAGGCGGTCCGGAAGCGAGACTGCGTGTGCGCGGCGCCGAAGAAGTGGCCGCCCGGGCCGACCTCTTCCATCGCCGAGAAGGCGAGCGTCTCCTCGTCCACGACGACCGGCTCCAGGAACGCCTCGACCATCCCGAGCAGTTCCGCGTCCAGGATCATCTTCTCGTAGCTGGCGTGGAGACCGCCCTCCATCCAGCCCGCACCGTGCATCATGAGATTGACGCCGCCCATGATCGCGCCCCACAACGCGAAGACCGACTCATATGCAGCCTGGGCATCAAGCGCGTTCGCGGCCGAGACGTTCGAGGATCGATACGGCAGCCCGTAGCGGCGCGCCAGCTGTCCGCCGATCATCGCGGTCCGCATGTACTCCGGGGTCCCGAACGCCGGCGCGCCCGACTGCATGTCGACGTTCGAGGTGAACCCGCCGTAGACAACGGGCGAGCCGGGCCGGACCACCTGCGTCATGACGACCCCGGCGAGCGCCTCCGCATTCTGCTGCGCGAGCGCGCCCGCGAGGGTGACCGGCGCCATCGCCCCGGCAAGCGTGAACGGAGTCATCACCACGATCTGGTTCCGTGCCGAGAACTCCATGATCCCCTGGAGCATCGGCGTGTCGAGCCGCAACGGCGAACTGGAGTTGATGACCGTGAAGATCGAGGGTTCGCGGTCGAGCGTCGCGTCGTCGATGCCGCGTGCGATACGGACCATCTCCAGGCAGTCGCGGTTGCGCTGCCGGCCGAGGCTGTAGGCGTGGATCGGCTTGTCGGTGAGGGTCAGCGCATCGAACGTGGCGTCCAGATGGCGGATCGACGGGTGGATATCGATGGGCTCCACCGGGTAGCCGGCCAGGAAGTGGACCGCGTTGAGCGACTGCGTCAGCCGGATCAGGTTCTGGTAGTCCGCCCGGTTGCCGATCCGCCGGCCGTGGTCCAGGTCCGCGACGTTGGGTGCGCTCGCCACGGACCCGAAGGCGATAGCGTCGCCGCCGATGTCCACCGTCCGGGCCGGGTTCCAGGCATGGAACCGGAACGACGAGGGCGCGGTCGTGATGCGCTCGGCGACGAACCCTCGATCGAACCGAACCCGCTGACTGGCGGGATCCACGTCGGCACCCGCCGCCCGCAGGAGCTCGCGGGCGTCGGGATCGAGGAAGTCCATCCCGATCTCCTCGAGGATGCGCAACGAAGCGAGGTGGATGGCTTCGAGCTCGTCGGCGGACACGATCTCCGTCGGCGGGTAGCGCAGCCTGGGCTGGGCGGATGGCCGTTGCTGAGGCAGGCGGCTGCGCTCTCCGGTGTCGCGGCCGCCGCTGCGCCGACGCCGTTCGACGGGGAGGGCGGGTGTGCCGGGCGCTTCGGTGGCGTCCGCGCCGGGTTCGGTCATCGTCGTCCTACCGGCCCGACAGGTCGAACCACGTGGTCTTGAGCTGGGTGTAGCCGTCGAGCGCGTGGAGCGACTTGTCGCGCCCGAACCCGGACTGCTTGTAGCCACCGAACGGCACGGTCACGTCGGCTGCATCGAAGGTGTTCACCCAGACGATGCCGGCCCGGATCGCGCGCGAGAGACGATGCGCCCGGTTGACGTCGCGCGTCCACAATCCGGCCGCCAGCCCATATGGCGAATCGTTGGCGATCCGGATCGCGTCGACTTCGTCCTCGAACTCGGTCACGGTGAGGACCGGGCCGAAGATCTCCTCGCGCGCCACGCGCCAGCTGTTATCGACGCCATCGAGGATCGTCGGCGGGATGAAGAAGCCGCCGCTCTCCTCGCGGACCCGCGTGCCGCCCGAGACCAGGCGCGCACCCTCGCGCTGACCGAGGTCCACGTAGCCCAGGACCTTCTCGAGCTGCCGCGCATCCACGATGGACCCCAGCTGCGTGGCGGGATCCAGCGGGTCACCCGGGGCGAGCTGGACACCGAGCGCCGCGATCCGTTCGACCAGCTCCTCACGCACAGAGCGATGCACGATCAGTCGCGACCCGGCGTTGCACGTCTGGCCGCTGTTATAGAAGATGCCCCAGCCGATCGCGGATGCGGCCGCGTCGAGGTCGCCGACATCGGCGAGGACCACCTGCGGGCTCTTGCCACCGGCCTCCAGCGAGACGGCCTTGAGGTCGGTCTCGCCGATGTCGCGCAGGAGCGAGCGGCCCACCTCGGTGGAGCCGGTGAACGCGATCTTGTCGACACCGGGATGCCGTGCCAGCGCCTTGCCGACCACGGCACCCGGTCCCGGGATCACGTTGAAGACCCCGTCCGGCAGACCAGCATCCACGGCCAGTTCAGCGAGGCGCAGCGCGGTCAGGGGCGACTGACTGGCCGGCTTCAACACGACCGAATTCCCGGTCGCCAGCGCTGCGCCAAGCTTCCAGGCCGAGATGATGAGCGGGTAGTTCCAGGGCACGATCGCGGCGACCACGCCGATCGGCTCGCGCGTCACGAGCGAGAGCGCATCCGGACCGGTCGGCCCGATCTCGCCATACGTCTTGTCGATGGTCTCGGCATACCACTGGAAGGTCGTGGCGGCGCTCGGCACGTCCACCGCGAGCGTGTCGCGGATCGGCTTCCCGACATCCAGCGATTCAAGGAGCCCCAGCTCGTCCAGGTTCGAGCGGATCAGGTCGGCAAGCCGCAGCAGCACGGCCTTGCGTGCCTTGGGGGTCTGGTCGGACCAGCGTCGGTCGTCAAAGGCGCGCCGCGCCGCGCCGACGGCCCGATCCACATCCTCGGCCGCGCCTTCGGCCACCCGGGCGATCACCGACCCGTCACGGCCCGCGATGTCCTCGAACGTGCGACCCGAGGCGGCCGGCACGAAGCGACCGTCGATGAACGCCTCCGAGCGGGGTCGCGCAGCGGCGGCGCGTGCGAGCCACGTCTCCGTTGTGGCGGGGGTCGCCGCGGCCGTTGCGTCCGTCATGCCGCGTACCGGGCGATCGCCGCCTCATCAAGGACCACGCCGATCCCCGGGGTCGTCGGCACGCGCAGGACGCCGTCAGCGTCCGGTCGGACCGATTCGGCGAGCATGAAATCGCGGCGCTGCGGCGTCCAGCCAGGCGGGTCGTAAGGGAATTCGAGGAACGGCCCGCCACCCACGCCCGCAGCGACGTGGAGGTTGGCCAGCAGCCCGATGCCGTTCGTCCATGTGTGGGGCGTAAACCATCGGTTGCGCGCGATCGCCAGCTCGCCAAGGGTCCGGACGCGCGACATCCCTCCGGCCAGCACGACGTCCGGCTGGTGCACGTCGAAGGCATCAGCGTCCAGCGCGGCGACGAGTTCGGTGAAGGTTCGGGTCATCTCGCCACCGGCGATGCGGATCCCCGGAACCGATGCCCGCAGACCGGCAAGCCCGGCCAGGTCCGTGCCGGCGAGCGGTTCCTCCACCCACAGGACGTCAAGCTCGGCGAGGCGGCGGGCGATGGACGCGGCGGCCACAGGATCGAGCGCGGGGGAGGTGTCGCCGGCCATCCGCCAGCCCTGATTGAGATCGACCATGATCGCCATCGACGAGCCGACCGCCTCGCGCGTCGCCGCAACGGCGGCCAGACCGTTCTCCAGATCGCGCGGGTCGACCCGGATCTTGAGCGCTCGAAAGCCCTCCTCGCGCAGACGCAGCGCGGACTCGGCGCGGGCCGCGGCCGGGAGCAACATCCCGCACGAGGCGTACGCCGGGATCCCCTCGAGTGCGCCGCCGAAGAGGGTCGCCACCGGCAGACTCGCCACCTTGCCGATGATGTCCCAGAGCGCCACTTCGAGCGGCCAGAAGCGGCTGGCGTGGAAATCGATGGTCTCCAGCACGCGGACGTGCCGAGCGATCGCCAGCGGGTTCGTGCCGATGAACAGGTGCGCGTAGGCCTCGAACCCGTCCATCGTGTCGCCCGAGCCGATCCCGACGACGCCTTCGTCGGTCTCCACCCGGACGACGGTCGCCGGGAACGTCGTACGTGGCACGGGATCCCATGCGGCGGGAAAGGGCGGGTCCAGCGGCATGGCCAGGCGGTCCAGCCGGATGGCAGTGATGTGCATCCGCCCGAGTATCGCGTAATCGGGCTGGCGTCGCGCCAGCCCGCTGCGGTACTGTCGCGTCATGAGTGCTGGCCCCCACCGCAGCGCCGCCGTCGTCGAATTCGACCATGTCACGAAGCGCTACGACAACGTCGAGCGGCGACCCGGATCGGCGCCGCCACCCGGTGCCGTCAACGACCTCTCGCTGACCGTCCCGGCCGGCAAGATCTGCGTCCTGGTCGGCCCGTCCGGCTGTGGCAAGACGACCAGCCTGAAGATGGTCAATCGCCTGATCGAACCGACGAGCGGCAAGATCCTGATCGATGGCGTCGACGCCGGGACGCGCGATGTCACGGAACTGCGCCGCAGCATCGGCTACGTGATCCAGCAGGTGGGCCTGTTCCCGCACCAGACCGTCGCCGAGAACGTGGCCACCGTGCCGCGCCTGGTCGGCTGGTCGAAGGAACGCCAGAACGAACGTGCCGATGAGCTCCTGGCCCTGATCGGCCTGGACCCGGCCAAGTACGGCAAGCGCTTCCCGGCCCAGCTCTCGGGTGGCGAACGGCAGCGCGTCGGCGTGGCCCGGGCGCTCGCCGTGGACCCGCCGATCATGCTCATGGACGAGCCGTTCGGCGCCGTGGATCCGATCGTGCGCGATCGCCTCCAGAACGAGTTCCTGCGACTCCAGGAAGAGCTTGCCAAGACGATCTTGTTCGTCACCCACGACATCGACGAGGCCATCAAGATGGGCGACCTCGTGGCGGTCTTCCAGGAAGGCGGCAAGGTGGCCCAGTTCGGGACGCCGACCGAGATCCTGGCCAACCCGGCGTCGGAGTTCGTGGCCCGCTTCGTCGGTGCAGACCGCGGCCTGAAGCGGCTGGCCCTCAGCCGTGTCGGCGACCTCCCGATCCTCGCCCCGGCGTCGGTCAAGGTGGGCGACGACGTCGCCGATGCCCGCAAGCGCGCCGCGGCGCATTCGTTCCCCTACCTGCTCCTGGTTGATGCGGCGCAGCGGCCCCTGGGCTGGATCGCCCCGGACCGCATCCCGGCGTCAGGTCGGATCTACGACACGATGGCGGACGTGGTGCCACCCATCGTCAATCGACGGACGACGCTCAAGGACGCGCTCTCGATCATGCTCGATGCCGACGTCCAGGCGGCCATCTCGATCGATCGGGCGGGCACCGCGCAGAGCCTGATCACTGTGGACGACGTCGTCCGCCTGATGCGTGAAGGCCAGCATGGCCCGACCTTCGGCATCGAAGGCGACGAGGACGCGGCCGCCGACTCGGCCGGCGGCCCGTCGGCTGACGAGATCGGCGCCGCGGTCTCCGCCGAGGCGGCGCGCACCGGCGATCCGGTCGACTGACCCTCCGATGGAAGGGCAGCAGCTCATCGATTGGTCGTGGATCGGCGACCACCTTGACGACATCCTGGTCCGGACGCTCCAGCATCTTGAGCTGACGATCATCCCGATCGTGCTCGGGTTCATCATCTCGTTGATCCTGGCCGTGTGGGTCACGCGCCAGCCGCGCGTCTACGCACCGCTGACGGCCACCACCGGTCTGCTCTACACGATCCCGAGCATCGCCGCGTTCGCATTCCTGCGACCGATCTTCGGACTGTCGCTGATCACGGCGATCATCCCGCTGACCACGTACACGCTTCTGATCCTCGTGCGCAACAACGTGGCCGGCCTGCAGTCGGTCCCGGCCGATGTCCTGGAGGCCGCGGAGGGGATGGGCTACACCCGGGCGCAGCGGCTCCGGCGGGTGGAGCTGCCGCTGGCGGTCCCCCTGATGATCACCGGGATCCGCCTCGCGGTCGTCACCACGATCGGGCTGGCCACCGTGGCCTCGATCCTGGGTGACTCGTTCGGCGGTCTTGGCCAGTTCATCACCGAGGGGCTCCAGACCTTCTTCCCGACGAAGATGATCCTCGGTGGCGCGATGTCCGTGATCCTCGCCTTCGTCAGCGACTTCCTTCTGATCCGGGTGGAGCATCGCCTGACCCCATGGGCCGCGGCACGGGCGGCGCGCGCCTGATGGACACCCTGATCGCGTGGTTCACCGATCCCGCGCACTGGGACGGTCCCACCGGGGTCCCGACCCGGCTCCTGGAGCATCTCCAGATCTCGTTCCTGGCGGTCGGGCTTGCGACGCTGGTGGCGTTGCCGGTGGGGCTGTTCATCGGGCATACCGGGCGATTCGCGAACCTCGCGATCAATCTCGCGAACATCGGCCGGGCGGTCCCCTCGTATGGGCTGATGGTGGCACTGCTCCCGATCTTCCTGCTGCTGGCGCCTGCGCTCGGCTACGACCCGGCCCTTGGCCTCACGTTCCTGCCGCTGTTCGCATCGATGACCCTGCTGGCCATCCCGCCGATCCTCGTCAACACCTATGCCGGGCTGCGCGAAGTCGATCGCGACCTGATCGAAGCCGGACGCGGGATGGGGATGCGCGAGCGCGAGATCCTGCTGAGCATCGAGCTCCCTATCGCGAGCCCGATCGTCATCGGCGGGTTCCGGACGGCCACGCTCCAGGTGATCGCCACGGCCACGATCGGCGCGATCCTCTCGTACGGCGGTCTCGGCCGCTTCATCATCGATGGACTGGCCAATCGCGACTACACGCAGATCTTCGCGGGCGCGATCCTTGTGACGGGACTTGCCCTCGGCGTGGACTGGATCCTGGCGCTTATGCAGCGGGCCCTCACGCCCCGGGCCTTGCGGGTCGCGCGCGGGAGCCGACCGTACCGCGAGCTCGCCGAGGCCCCCGTGCCCGCGGGCATGCCAAACGTCTGACGGGCATCGCTGACCCCGGGTCAACACGAAACCTGGTCCCGTGTCCATCGCTGTCCCCACTCAGCACAAGACGGCGAGTGCCCCAGTGCGCTGTCCCCGAGTCAGCGATTCGAGGCAGATCAGTTCAGATCACCGTTCATGGCGGCGGGTGCGCTGTCCCCAGTCAGCGATTCGACCCCGATGCGGGCCCCGAGTCCCCGATTCGCTGGCCCCGGGTCAGCACTGAGGGACCGCGGGCCGGTTTCTTGGCCAGGTTGCCTGAAATCGCTGACTCCGGGTCAGCAGTCGTGGCGCCGCGGGCCGGTTTCTCCGCCACTCGACTGAAATCGCTGACTCCGGGTCAGCAGTCGTAGCGCCGCGCGTGCTGGGTGCAGGGCGGCGTGCGGCGTGCGGACGCGCACCCGGCGAGCACGCGGCGCGCGGGCGGCGGCTGGCGGCGTGCGCGCAAGCCCGTGGTGCCGTCCACAGCACTCCGGCACCCCACCGCACGTCCCCCTTTCGTCACCAAGATGCGTCGTCGTCCCGGTGTTCATGTCACGGGGTTGTCGCAGGACTGCTGGTAAGGTACGCGGACCGCCTGCCGGCCCGGCAGCGGAGGAGGAACAACGCAAAGGAGATACCCACATGCGGCTGAACCGCGTGCTGGCCCTCGGGGCGACGATGTTGGTGGCGTTTGCCGCCTGCACGTCGGGTGGGGGCGCTACAGCATCGCCGACCACAGCGCCGAGCACGGCAGTGACCCCGGCGCCATCGACCACGACGACCCCGGCGCCCAGCGCCTCGCCGTCCGCCGCCGCCAAGGCGGACATCCGGATCGGGTCGGACAACTTCTACGAGTCCAAGCTCGTCGCCGAGATGTATGCCGAGGCGCTCGAAGCGGCCGGCTACAAGGTGACCCGCTCGTTCGGACTCGGCTCCCGCCAGGACCGCGCCCCGGCGTTCGAGGCCGGCCAGGTCGATCTCGTGCCCGAGTACGTCGGGTCCGGGCTCGGCTACTACGACAAGACCAAGACCACCGGCGACGGCGAGAAGAACCGGGCCGCCCTCCAGGCCGTGTTCGACGGCAAGAGCAAGCTCGCCACCGTCCTCGAGATCTCGCCCGGTCAGGACGGCAACGCATTCGTCGTCCGCCAGGACACGGCGACCAGTCTCAACCTGAGCAAGATGAGCGACCTCGTGGCCGTCCAGGACAAGCTCAAGTGGGGCCTGCCGCCCGACTGCGACGCGAACCCGCTCTGCAAGGGCGCGCTCGTCCAGTACGGCATCACCTATCCCCCGAAGCAGCGTCAGGCGCTCGCCGCGTGCGACTCGCCGATCGCCCAGGCCCTCAAGGCCAACGCCATCGATCTGGCCGAGCTCTGCTCGACCCAGCCGGCGATCGCCCAGTTCGGGTTCGTCCAGCTGACCGATGACCTCGGCACGCAGCCGGCGGAGAACATCGCTCCCATCGTTCGGAACGACTACCTCGCCAAGGTGGACGCCACCGCGTTCGCCGCGATCCTCGACCCGGTGTCCGCCAAGTTGACCACCGCGGAGCTGACGAAGCTCGGCGTCGAGATCGCGGTCAACCAGAAGGACGTCGCCGACGTCGCGAAGGCGTGGCTGAAGGAGCAGGGCCTGGTCCAGTAACCGGTCCCCGGTTTCGACCTCGCGCTACGGACCCTCGGGCGAACGCCCGGGGGTCCGTCGATTCAGGTCCTGGACGCGGGAGGTGCCGGGGGTGGCTCGTTCGGCGACGACGATGACGGACCGGCGGAGGGCGCCAGCGGCATGGGCGCCAGCGGCATGGGAGCCAGCGGCACACGCGGCACTCGACGGCGCCCGGCCAGCAGGGCCACCGCCCCACCGACCGACGTGACGGCCAGGATCATCGCGTGGATGAGGAGGGCCATCGCGAACGCCGTCTCGCGATCGACGCCGAACCCGTCGGCGATGCCCACGGCGGTGAGTTCGAACGTGCCGAGGTAGCCCGGGCCGGACGGCACGATGGTGGCCAGCGCGACGCCGCTCGCGATGAGCGCGCCCTGGGCCACGGTCAGATGGACGCCGACCGCCTGTCCGCCGGCAAGGAACGTCGTGATCGAGGCGGCCCAGGCCACCACGCTGAACCCGATGGCCAGGGCGAGCGTGCGCGGTCGGCGCGCCACGGCCAGCCCGTCACGCAATCGACGGGCAAGCTCGAGGATCTTCGGCCAGCGCTCGGCCAGCGTCGTGAGCCGATCGGCCCCGGGCAACCGGTGCGCGGCCATCCCGATCGCCAGCGCGATGACCAGCACGGCCACGAACGCGAGACCCAGCAGGACGGCCGTCGCCATGACGCCGCGCACGCTGAGGAGGAAGACCGCGAGCGCGGCGATGCCGACCACCATGACCGTGTCGACGACCCGCTCGACCACGACGGTCCCGAGGACCGTGGTGCGGCTCAGGCCCTCCCCTTCACCGAGTGCATGACTGCGCACCAGCTCCCCGAGACGTGCCGGCAGGACGTTGTTGGCGAGATATCCGAGGTACGTGTAGCCGAGGACACGTCGGTACGGCAGCCGGGCGATCGGCCCGATGAGCGCTTGCCAGCGGGCCCCGCGCGCGCCGACATCGATGAGGACCATGACGAACATCAGTGCGATCCAAGCAGGCGCGGCATGGCGCAGGACCTCGACCGTGGCACCCAGGTCCACCGACCGGAGCAGGAGCCAGATCGCGATGACGCTGATGCCGATCCCGAGTCCTCCGCGAAGGAGGGACCGGGTGCTGATGCGGGACGTGGGCGCGGCCTCGCTCAGTCCACGGGCCGACGGGCGCGCAGCTTCGGCGACGGCCGGACGCGCACGCGGTGCAGCAGATACCGGACGACCACCCGCAGCGTGGACAGGCCATAGACCACGCTGCGCTTGAACCCGACCGACGACGCTTCCTCGAAATACCGCGTGGGGACGGCGATCTCGCCGATCCGCTTGGCCATCCCCGCGGCGACGACCTGGGCGATGAGCTCCTGGTCGAAGACGAAGTCATCGCTGTTGAGCTGGTAGGGGATGGTCTCGAGCAGGTGGCGGCTGTAGGCACGCAAGCCCGTGTGGTACTCGGACAGGTGGAGCCCGAAGGCCACGTTCTCGAGGATGGTGAGGAACCGGTTCGAGACGTACTTCCAGCGTGGCATCCCGCCGGCGAGCGGATCGCCGAGGAACCGGCTGCCGAGCATCAGGTCGCGGTCCCCGGCGACGATCGGCGCGATGAGGGCCGGGATCCGGGTGGCGTCGTACTGGTAATCGGGGTGGAGCATCACCACCACGTCCGCACCGGCGGCGATCGCGGCGTCGTAGCAGGTCTTCTGGTTGCCGCCGTAGCCGCGGTTCTGCTGATGGATGATCACGTCGAGTCCGAGCTGGCGGGCCACCTCCACGGTCTCGTCGCGGGACACGTCGTCGACCAGGATGATGCGGTCGACGATGTCGTGCGGGATGTCCGCGTACGTTCGCTCGAGCGTCCGCGCGGCGTTATACGCCGGCATGACGATCACGACGTTCGGGCGGCCAGTCATCGCGGAAGCATAGCGGCTCGCCCGTCGAGACCCGTCGCCCGTGACGGGGCCGTCATCGAGGTGTGCGACGATATCCCCGTCGACCAAATCTCGAGGATGAGCGCCCATGTTCGAACGTCTCTTCGGCTCTGGTGAGAAGGACCCCGCGCAGGCGTCCCGCATCCCGCCCGGCCAGTACAAGACCGACAAGTTCCCCGTCCTCCACTACGGTTCCGTGCCGCACACGGACCTCGCGACCTGGGACTTCCGCGTGTGGGGCGAAGTCGACTCGCCGCTCACCCTGACGTGGGACCAGTTCAAGGCGCTCCCGCGCAAGACGGTGAAGACCGACATCCACTGTGTGACCCGCTGGACCAAGCTCGACACGGTCTGGGAAGGCGTCGCGACCCAGACGATCCTCGATCTGGTCGGTGTTCGGCCGAACGCGACGCACGTCGTCTCGCACGCCGAACAGGGATATACGGCGAACGTGCCGCTCTCGGTCCTCGATGACGACGACGTCCTCCTGGCTGACACGTTCGACGGCCAGCCGCTGGAGCTGGAACACGGCTACCCGCTCCGCATCTTCATCCCGAAGCGGTACTTCTGGAAGAGCAGCAAGTGGGTCCGTGGCCTGGAGTTCCTCGATCACGATCAACTCGGCTTCTGGGAGCGCTACGGCTACAACAACGACGCCGATCCCTGGAAGGAAGAGCGCTTCAGCGAATAGGCGCAGCGTGCCAGCCCCAGATCGGAATCCGGTAAGAACGACGGACCGCCCGGCCGGCTGACCGGGGTGCGACACGGTCACCCGGCGCGACGGTCATCCTCACCGAACGATCGGCCCGGCCAGCCCGATCAGCTGCGGCGGACCCCGGTGGCGAGACGGACGTCCGGGGTGAACAGGCGCAGCCGTCCGCTCAGCAGCATCACCTCGCGGTCAAGGAGCTTGATGAGCCCCTCCAGCCGTTCCACGGTGGTTTCGGCCTCGAGGAGACGCTGGCGACGCGGCAGCTCCACCTGGACGATGCCGGACAGCAGGTACGACAGGACGGTCGGGTCGTCCGGGATGACCAGTTCGTTCGCGGATGACGGCTCGGGCTCGTCGTCGTCGCTCACCTCGCCGACGACCAGGCGCGCCGCGGCATCCGTGGCGAGCGCGTCGGCGATGGCCGCCGCGATGGCATCGTCATCGACGTCCTCGATGGCAACCTCGGTCGGCATCGGCTCGTCGTCATCATCATCATCGTCATCGTCGTCGGACGTGTCGAGCTCCACCCGGATATCGAGTTCGTCGGCGGTCTCCCCATCACGTGCCCGCAGGAGCTCCAGGTACTGGACGAATCGGCGGATCGCGGTGGCGGCCAGCCGTTCCGCGCGCGACGCATCGCCGACCTCGTCCTCGAGCGGCGTGACCTCGGCGACCAGGTAGGGCTCCGTTGATGCATCGACCGATTCGATGATGAAGCGCCCGGTCCCGGCCGCCAGCAGGTCGTAGCGGCCGTCCGGATAGCGACCGGCCTGACGGATCTCCGCGAAGGCGCCGATCCCCGCGAGCGACGCGACCCCACGATCGCCGACCTCGCGGCCGTCCTTGATCAGGACGATCCCGAACGGTCCGCCCGTCTCGAGGCACCGTCGCGTGAGCGCGCGGTAGCGCTCTTCGAAGATGTGGAGCGGCACGACGATCCCTGGGCACAGGACCGTGTGGAGCGGAAAGAGGGGGATATCCATGCGCCCGCCGAGTCTATCCCGATGACCTGAAGCTGGCCGGGAACGACGAAGCCGCCGGACAAGCCGGCGGCCTCGATGGGTCGATCAGCGCCGGCGCGGAGCCGGGCAGGTGAAGGTCAGTGCGAGCAGGACTTCGCGGTACCGGCGTCGTCCGCGGTGCGGAAGCTGGAGCCGCAGCCACAGGCCGAGACCGCGTTGGGGTTGTTGACGGTGAAACCGGCGCCCATGAGCGTGTCGACGTAGTCGATCTGCGCGCCCTGGAGCAGGTCGACGCTCTTGCCGTCCACGTAGACCTTGATCCCATTGGTGTCGAGGATGCGGTCCTCAGGGGTCGGGGCGTCTTCGAGCATCATCCCGTAGCGGAAACCGGAGCACCCGCCGGAGTAGACATAGACGCGCAGCCCGACGGCCGGGTTGGTCTCGTCCTTGGTGAGGTCGCGCAGTTTCAGCGCGGCGGCGTCAGTCAGGGAGACCACAGTCGTCTGCTGGTCGATCATGCGTCAGGTCCTCATCGATCGTGGCGTGTGGCAGGTCTCTGGTGCGGGCTCACCGGCGCCACGCGCATCGTACGCACGTCAACGGGTTTCGACAAGCGCTCGTGCCGAAACTCCGGCACGGATCGTCGTCCCAGGACCTGCGCGGCAGCCCTTGGGCAAACGACGCGCGGCCGACCGGCCGCACCTCACTAGACTTCGCGCATGGTCCGCACCGGTCTGACGGCGCTGCTGCTGCTCGCGCTGGTGCCGGTCGCGATCCTCGCCGACCTGTCGGTCTGGGTGACCCGGACGGTCGTCGACGAGCGGGTCTTCACGACGACGGTGTCCACGGCCCTTGACACGCCCGCGTTCCACGAAGCGATCGCGGGCGCGGTCGCCGACACCCTGACCGATCGCATCGAAGGGCTGGACCCGACCGTTCGCGCTGCAGGGGCGCTGGCGCTCGGCGTCGCGAACCAGCGGGCGGCGATCCGCGCGTGGCTCGGCGATCACCTCGTGCCGGTCATGGGCAGCACCGCTCTGGCCGGCCAGCGGAACGCGCTGATCGCAGCCGGTCATGCCGTGCTGATCGGCGGGGCGGATCCCAGTGGACCGATCCGGATCGTCGGTGGCAACGTCGTGCTCGATGCGGGTGGGATCGAGACGGTCATCGCCGATGCACTCGATCCGACGGGTGCCGCCGCGCCATTCCTGCGTCTCACGTCAGCCGAGCAGCTGGTGGTCCTGGCACCGGCCACCCGCTTCGAGCAGGCCACCACCACCATCCATCGTCTGCGCCTACTTCTGCCGATCCTCGCCATCCTCATGGTGGTGCTGGGCCTGCTGGCGATCGCCAGCGCACACCACCGCGCACGTGCCTTGGGTGGCGTCGGGATGGCGCTCGCGCTGGCCGGGGTCGTCGGGCTGGCCGGAGCGTGGCTGGTCGATCAGGTCGTCGGCGCGTTCATCCCTACGCCGATCACGCGCGACGCGATGCGCGGGATCGTGGCGTCACTGACCGATGTGCTCGCGATGCAATCGGCGCTGCTCGTCGTGGCCGGCGTCGCGCTCCTGGTGATGGGCTGGTCGATCGGGCGCGACCAGCAGCGGCGCGCGGTCGCCCGGATGTTCGACCCGCCGGATTGAGGCGCGGGTCCGTCAGTCGAGGCGCTCCACGACCGTCGCGATCCCCTGCCCCACCCCGATGCACATCGTGGCGAGACCGAAGCGGCCGCCGGTGCGGCGCAGCTCGTGGACGAGCATCGTGATCAGGCGGCCACCACTCATCCCGAGCGGATGGCCAAGCGCGATCGCACCGCCGTTCACGTTGACCCTGGCCGGATCAAGGCCGAGTTCGTCGATGCAGACCAGCGACTGCGACGCGAACGCCTCGTTCAGTTCGATGAGGTCGAGGTCCGCGACGGCGATCCCGGCTCGCTCCAGGGCCTTGCGGGTGGCCGGGACCGGCCCGACACCCATGATCGCCGGGTCCACGCCGGCGACCGCAGTGGAGACCACGCGGGCGATCGGCTTCAGGCCCAGCGCTCTGCCCCGGTCCGCTTCCACGAGCAGGACCGCGGAGGCACCATCGTTGATGCCGGAACTGTTGCCGGCGGTGACGGTGCCGCCGTCGACCTTGAACGCCGGCCTGAGGCGGGCCAGCGCCTCGGCGGAGGTCTCGGCGCGCGGGTGTTCGTCGCGACGGACCACGATCGGGTCGCCCTTTCGGGCCGGGATGGTCACCGGCACGATCTGCTCGTCGAACCGGCCGGCCTCGATGGCGGCGGCGGCTCGCTCCTGGCTTTCGAGGGCGAACGCGTCCTGACGCTCGCGTGACACGCCCCAGCGCTCCGCGACGTTCTCGGCGGTCTCGCCCATCGAATACGGGTAGTGGCGTTCGGCCAGCTTCGGGTTCACGAACCGCCAGCCGAGCGTCGTGTCCGCAAGCTCGCGCGCCCCGCGGTCATACGCCCCTTCGGCCTTCAGTTGGACGTAGGGCGCACGGGTCATCGATTCGACGCCGCCCCCGATGAATACGTCTCCGTCGCCCACCGCGATGGCGTGCGCCGCGCTGTTGATGGCCTGCAGACCCGAGCCGCAGAGGCGGTTGACCGTCAGCCCGCCGACCTCGACTGGGAAACCGGCAAGGAGCAGCGCCATCCGGGCGACGTCACGGTTGTCCTCGCCAGCCTGGTTGGCGCAGCCGAGGATCACGTCCTCGACGAGGGCCGGGTCGACGCCCGCGCGGTCCACCACCGCCCGCAGCACGAGCGCGGCGAGATCGTCCGGACGGACGCTGGCCAGCGCGCCGCCATAGCGGCCGATCGGCGTCCGAACGGCTTCCACGATCCACGCCTCGCGCACGGAGCGGCTGGCATCGCGCGTCATGCCGGAGTGTCGCCTCCGTCGAATTCGACGAGGCGCCCGTCGACGAGCTCGAAGATGCGACGGTCGACCGGTTCGTCGGCACCGCCCGATTGCTCGACCACGAACGTGGCGAAGAGCGCCGCGAACTCCTCATCAGCCGGACCGAGCGTCGCGGCCGTCAGGAGATGCCGTTCCGGCACTCCGATGAGGACACGCCCGTACGGTGAGAGTTCGGAGCTGAGATGCGCGAGCACCTCGGGGAGCAGGATCCGCGCGGAATCCCAGCCGTCGCCGGTATCGGAGCTGACAAGGCGCCGCTCGCCCGAGATCTCCTCGGTCCACGGGGCGGTCTTCGACCAGCGTCCAAGGTTGCGCATGGCCGCGTCCTGGATCTCGGCTGCGCCGACCCCCCACGACAGCAGGTGATCGCCGTTGACCACCACGTCGAAGGCTCCGGCGTCGAGCGTGTAGACGACCGGCAGGCCTGCGGGGCCCTGGTCGAGCAGTGGTTGCGCGTGGCTCATGGCGCCCTGCCCGCTGAGGGCGCCGAGGTTCAGCGTCGACAGGTCCAGTCCCTGCGTCCCGAGGGGCCGGAAGGCTGGATAGATCAGGTCCTTGGCACGCTCCCAGTCGTGTTCGGGGGTATCCACGGCGGAGGTGGTCGAGACCGGTGCAGGCGTGTGCCCGCTCACCGGCGAGGTGTCGTCGATCGGCGCCAGATAGTCGGGCGCCGCGTCACGCATCGACCCGGGCGAATCATCGGCGAGGTCGCGTTCGAGGTCGAGACCGACATCGCTGCCGCCGGTCGATTCGCGCTCCATGGTGGGCTCCTCCTGACGAACGGCTACCGCCCGGTCCAGACCGGGGCGCGCTTGTCGATGAACGCCGCCATGCCCTCGGCCTGGTCGGCGGTGGCGAAGAGATCGAAGAAGGCTGCTCGTTCCGTGGCAAGGCCCTGGCTCAGCGGCAGTTCGCCCGCGGCGCGCACGGCCGCCTTCGCGGCACGGACGGCACTCGGTGGCAGCGCGGCGATACGTGCCGCCAGCTCAAGGGCGGCACCGACCGTGGTCTCGGCTGGCACGACCCGGGTGACCAGGCCCGCACGCTCCGCATCGGCGGCGCCGATCGATCGCCCGGTGAGGATCAGCTCCATGGCCCGGGCCTGGCCGATCGCCCGCGTCAGGCGTTGCGTGCCGCCGCCGCCTGGCATGATCCCGATGCGGATCTCCGGCTGGCCGAACGTGGCGTCGTCGCCTGCGACGATCATGTCGCAGGCCATCGCCAGCTCGCAGCCGCCGCCAAGGGCGTACCCGCGCACGGCCGCGATGACGGGCACGCCGACCGCGGCGATCCGCTCCCAGACATCGAACCGTCCGCCGGCCCGCAGCGACTCGGGCGTCTGTGTCGCCAGCTCCTTGATATCCGCGCCGGCTGCGAAGGCCCGCGTCCCGGCCCCGGTCAGCACGATGACTCGGCAGGCAGGTTCGTGGTCCAGGCGGTCCAGCGCATCGGCGATGGCCTCGAGGATGTCGAAGCTGAGGGCGTTGAGGGCGTCCGGCCGATCGATGGTCACGAGCGCCACCCCATCCATGGCGATCGATATCGCAGGCGGCGCGACCGCAGCCGAGGGCGCCGGAAACTCGACCCGCACGTGGGTCATGGCCGCGCTGCTGGTGCTCCCCTCGCTCACTCGGCTCCCTCGGGTGACGTGCCGACAGTATCCACACCCACGGAGGCCGTGCGTGTGACCCGCCACTAGCGCTCGGGCTTGCCCTCGACCGGCGTCTCCGCGCCACGCTCGACACGCAGGTAGCGGCGGCGGTAGTACAGCAGTGGCATCGGGTGGTGCTCTTCGTTTTCCAGTGCGTCCACGCGTCCGATGAACAGGTCGTGGTCGCCGGCAGAGAACGTCTGGACGACGGTGCACTCGAGCGTGGCGATCGCACCGTCCAGGAGCGGGAGGCCGGTCTGGCCCGGATGCCACGATGCACCGCAGAACCGGTCGCGGCCGGGTTCGACGTCGGCACCGGCGAAGCAGTCGGAGAGTGCCTGCTGGTCTTCCGCCAGGATGTTCACGGCATATCGGTTCGACACCCGGACGATCGGCGTCAGGAAGCGCCGGCGGTCCAGCGCGACCATCACCAGCGGCGGGGTCAGCGACACGGAACTCAGGGCGTTGACCGTGATCCCGAACGGCTGATCGCCCTCGAATGCGGTGACGACGGTCACGCCCGTGACGAAATGGCCCATCACGCGACGGAACGTCTCCGACGAGAGGGCTGGCTCGATGACGGGTGACACGTCCGCAGTCTAGCCCGGAGCCCGAAAACGGCTGCTACGATCGAGAGCATGCGCGACCAGTCCGCCTCCGGCACCCGCACCGAGCGCGACTCGATGGGCGAGGTAGCCGTCCCGATCGATGCGCTCTACGGGGCCTCCACGCAGCGGGCCGTCCTCAACTTCCCGATCTCCGGCACACGGCTACCGAGCCGCTTCCTCCACGCCCTGGCGCTCATCAAGCTCGCCGCAGCCGAGACGAACGGGGCGCTGGGGCTGGTCGACGCGGACGTCGCCGCGGCGATCGCGGCCGCTGCGCGCGAAGTGGCCGACGGTGCCCACGATGACCAGTTCCCGATCGACGTCTATCAGACGGGTTCCGGGACCTCGACCAACACGAACATGAACGAGGTCGTCGCGCATCTCGCGTCGACGGCACTCGGTGGTCGCGCCGTCCACCCCAACGACGATGTCAACCGATGCCAGAGCTCCAACGACACCATCCCGACCGCGCTCCAACTCTCGGCGGCGATCGCCATCGAGGAGGAGCTCCTCCCCGCGCTCGAGCGGCTGCATACGGCGCTGGTCGCCAAGGAGCAGGAACTCTGGCCGGTCGTCAAGACCGGTCGGACGCATCTCCAGGACGCCACCCCGATCCGGCTCGGGCAGGAATTCCGCGGCTACGCCGGGCAGATCGAGGCCTCCCTGCGACGCGCGAAGGCCGCCCAGGCCGAGCTGTTGTCGGTGCCGCTCGGTGGGACCGCCGTGGGGACAGGGATCAACGCGCACCCCGAATACGCGTTCCGGACGTGCGCCCGGCTGTCGGCGCTGACTGGGCTGGCCGTCCGCGAGACGGACAATCATTTCCACGCCCAGGCCACGCTCGACGTCCCGATCGCGGCACACGGCGCGATCCGGACGATCGCCTTGAGCCTCTGGAAGATCGCCAGCGACCTACGGCTCATGGGGATGGGTCCGCGCGCGGGCATCGCCGAGATCGCGCTGCCGGAGACACAGCCAGGCTCGTCGATCATGCCCGGCAAGGTGAACCCGGTCATCCTCGAGTCGCTGACGATGGCGGTCGCGCGGGTCGTCGGCAACGACGCGACGATCGCCTTCGCGCAGACCGGCTCGTTCCTGGAACTCAACGTGATGCTGCCGGTGACGGCCCTCGCTTTGCTCGAGTCGATCGAATTGCTGGCGGCGGCCACGACGAACCTCAGTGTCCGCGCGGTCGAGGGCCTCAGCGCGACCGACCGTGGGCCGGCGCTCGTGGAGCAGGGGCTGATGCTGGCCACGGCGCTCGCGCCTGTCATCGGCTATGACGAGGCCACGAAGCTCGCCAAGGAAGCGTTCAAGACCGGCAAGACGATCCGCGAGCTCGCGCTGGCGCGCGGGATGGATCCGGCCGAACTGGATCGGCTGCTCGATCCGGCCGCGATGACGGAGCCCGGTCTGGGCGGCGGTCCCGCCGGCGGCTGAGCCCGCGCCCAGCCGGTCGCACTCGGTCGCCGGGTCGGCTGAGGCTCTACAATCCGCCTCGATGACCTCGATTCGACTGTGGGACCGCGCCGCTGCCCTGCCCGTCGCGGACGATGGCCGCCGGCGCCCGGAGATCGTGGCGCTCCCCGCCGGTCTGCCGAGCCTCGAGGACCTGTTCGACTTCATGCGCGATGCCGAATCGCGGTTTGCCACACTCCGGATGCGGATCGAGGATCGGGCCCAGACCGCCGCGGGCGAACGCGACACCATCATCGAAGTGGCGCTGCGCCACCCGGGCGACGCGAAGGTCACCACGAGCCATCCGGGCGAAGGCGTGCGCGGCGAGTACGAAGTCTGGGTCTCGGACGGGGAGATCGTCCGGACCTATGCCGGCATCCACAAGCTGGGGACGCAACGGCCGGTCCGCAACCGCCCGCGCGGGCTTGGCGATCCCGATTTCCCGGGCTTTGCGCAGGTCTATGAGCCGATCACGGCCCTGCCGGCCGAGACCCTGCCCGACACGTTCGTGCACCCGGCCGGCTTATGCCAGAACACCCTCTCGACGGGCCGCTGCACCGTGACCGGGACCGACCTGGCGGATGGCCGAGAGGCGATCCTTCTCGAATGCGACCACCCGCGTGCCACCGGTGTCGCCAGCGACCGTCCCGACTATCACCTGTCGCTGGCGGTCGACCGTGAGACCGGCGTGATCATGCGGCTGGTCGAGACGATCAGCGGCGTCGTCACCCGACATGCGCGTGTCGTCGACTTCGGTCCGGACGCTCCCCTCCAGCCGTCCGCGTTCCAGTTCGTCTTCCCCACCGGGACCACGATGCTCTACTGATCGTCTCGCGACGATCATCGAGATGCGCCGGCTGGCACTCTCCGAGCGCTGAACCACGTCCCGGCGGTTCACCTGTCGCCTACTAACCCGGGTGGTACGTGAACGCGGATTCGGCCCAAACCGACCACGGGACGCCTGATTCCCTCCCAGATACCACCCCGGTTGGTACCTGACCACGAATCGGAGCGAATCAGCCTGGATCTCCTGTCGCGTACCACGGGGGTTGGTAGATGACGAAAGATGCGTCGACGCCCGGCGGGTGATCCCGCCGGGCGTCGACGTTGGTGCGCAGGATCGGCGACGGCCTAGGACTGCATCTCGAGATCTCGCTCGATGGCGGCCAGCTCTTCCGCTGTCCCCTGGATCTTCGGTCCCTTGAACCACTTGTTCGCACCGAGGACCCACCACCCGCCGGCGAAGACGACCACCGCGCCCACGGCGAGCGGGGCGTAGTTGAAGGTCGAGGCGTTGACGGGGTTGACCTGCGGGAGCAGGAACAGGATCGCGATGAAGACGACCCACACGGTCGCCACGATCCCGATGGGGCGGCTCCACTTGCCGAGATTCCACGGTCCGGCCTGGAAGCTGTCCCCGGCACGGAGGCGCAGGAAGACCGGGGTGATGTACGCGATGTACAGCCCGATGACCGCGATGGACGTGACAGCCGCGTAGGCCACGGCGTTGAACAGATAGGGCACGCCCAGGATGAAGGCACCGACCGCCGCGAACCAGATCGAGTTCGTTGGGGTGCGCGTTCGCGGATTGATACGGTGCCAGAACTTGCTGCCGGGGATCGCCCCGTCGCGGGAGAACGCGTAGATCATCCGCGAGTTCGCGGTGACCGACGACATGCCGCAATAGAACTGGGCGCCGATGACCACGAGCAGGATGAAGAGCCCACCGGTCTGGCCGACTGCGTCGATCCAGATCTGGGCGGGCGGGACGAGCGCACCCAGGGCGCGATCGTAGCCGCCGTTCGGATCGATGCCGTAGTTCATCGCCACCAGCAGGATGAACCCGGCGACGACCGACACGACCACCGAGAAGACGATGCCGCGTGGCGCCGAGGTGTGGGCGTCATGCGTTTCCTCGGACATGTGCGCCGACGCGTCATAGCCCGTCAGCGTGTACTGCGCGTTCAACAGCCCGATCAGGGCCACATAGAAGACTGGCAAGACGGGCGCGACGCCATCGGCGCTCGTCCTGTTCACGAAGCTCGTGAAGACCGTCCCCAGGTCCGAGTGATGCGGCGCGAGGAAGAACATCGCCACGAAGATGATCGCCACGCCCACCACGTGCCACCAGACCGACACGTCGTTCAGCAGCGCCACCAGGCGGATGCCGAACGTGTTCAGCAGCGCGTGCAGGAAGAGCACCACGCCATAGATCAGGATCGTGATCCACGGGTCGGTGCCCACCCCGAACGCGATGTTCAGGAAGGCGTTGATGAAGAACGCGAGGCCGAAGTCGATGCCGGCCGTGACCGCCACCTGGCCCAACAAGTTGAACCAGCCTGTGAACCACGACCACGCTGGGGCATTGGTCTTGGCCAGCTTGGCCGACCAGTAGTACAGACCGCCGGCCGTTGGATAGCTCGATGCCACCTCGGCCATGCCGAGGGCGACCAGGGTCACGAAGAATCCGACGACGAGCCAGCCCCAGACCATCTCGGCCGGGCCGCCGGTCTTCATGCCGAACCCGAACAGGGTCAGACACCCGGACAGGATGGAGATGATCGTGAACGAGACCGCGAAATTGGAGAAGGTCTTCATCCCTCTCCGCAGTTCCTGGGCATAGCCCAGTTGGTGCAGTCGTTCGGTGTCGCTGCCAGCCACGAGTAGCCTCCCTCGATCGATTCGACCAGGACCACGTGGGACGCGTGTGTCATGGGAGCGGCAGCCCTCCACCCGCTCCGATTCCCTCCGGCCGCCAACGATAAGTTGCGACAGGGCCCTGTCAAGATGGATATCGAACGCAGTTTCGACGAGGAGGAACGTCATGGGAGATCGGCTGGCGGGCAAGGTGACCATCGTGACCGGCGCCGGCTCGGGCATCGGTCGCGCGACGGCGATCCGGTTCGCGGAGGAGGGCGCCCGGGTCACGTGCGTCGACCTGGATCGCGACCACGTCGAGGCCGTCGCGGCTGAGATCGGCGATGCGGCCGTTGCCGTCGCCGCGGACGTCTCCGATGCGGCTGCCGTCCAGACCTATACCGACGCCACGGTCGCTCGTTGGGGCGGTCTCCATGCGGTCTTCAATAATGCCGGTGTCAACCTGCCGGGCGTCTTCCATGAAGCGACCGACGCGACGATCGAGCGGACCCTTGCCGTCAACGTGAAGGGCCCCATCTACGGCTGTCGGTATGCGATCCCGCACATGCTGCGCGGCGGTGGCGGCTCACTGATCAACACCAGTTCGGTCAACGGCCTCGTCGCCGAGCCGTTCCTGACCATCTACGCCACCTCGAAGGGCGCGATCATCATGCTCTCGAAGGGGATCGCGCTCGATTACGCCAAGCAGGGCATCCGCTGCAACGCGATCGCGCCAGGCTGGGTGGACACCCCGGTCAACTACGCCCACGCCGAGATGCTCGGCGGCCTCCAGAAGGTGTACGACGAGATCGATTCCTTCCAGCCGATCGGGCGGCCGGGCGAGCCGCGCGAGATCGCGAACGTGGCCCTCTTCCTCGCGTCGGATGAGTCCTCGTTCATGACCGGGTCGGTGGTCGTCGCAGACGGCGGGATGACCGCCAAGTAGACCTGCCGCATGTGGCCCCGCGGCCGTACGATGCGGGCCACCATCCCACTCGCCGGCACGCGTCGGCCACCCGGTCGGAGGCATCCATGAGCGACCACGACCACGCGAAGAAGCACCCTCGGCTCCTCGAGTTGGAGAAGATGGTCCGCGACGGCGAGATCGACACCATCGTCGTCGCGATCACGGATATGCAGGGCCGGCTGATGGGCAAGCGGGTCCAGGGCCAGGCGTTCCTCGATGGCGTGATCTCCCACGGCGCGCACTTCTGCACGTACCTGCTGGGTACGGACATGGAGATGAACACGCCGGAGGGCTTCAAGCTGATGAACTGGGAGACGGGCTATGGGGACTGGATCGCCGAGCCGATCTGGGACCAGCTGCGCGTCCTGCCCTGGCTTCCCGGCACCGCCCTGGTCCTTGCCGACGCCATCGACGAGGAGACCGGACTCGAGATCCCGATCTCGCCACGGACGATCCTCAAGCGCCAGGTCGCCCGCGCGGCGAAGGCCGGCTATGCCCTCAAGGCGGGCTCCGAGTTCGAGTTCTACGTGCTCAAGGATTCGTGGGAGGACCTGGCCGAGCGTGGCTGGCCGGTCCCGAAGACCTTCGGTCACTACAACGAGGACTACCACCTCCTGCAGGCCACCAAGGCCGAGCCGCTCCATCGCCTGCTGCGCAACCAGATGACCGCGGCGAACGTGCCGATCGAATTCAGCAAGGGCGAGGCGGCCAACGGCCAGCATGAGGTCAACATCCGCTACGACCACGTCCTCGAATCCGCGGACCGGAGCGTGGTCTTCAAGCACGGGGCCAAGGAGATCGCCTACCTCAACGGCTGGGGCATCACGTTCATGGCCAAGCCGGACCATCGCTGGACCGGATCGTCCGGCCACCTCCACATGAGCCTGTGGGACCTGGCCACGGACGTCCCGCTCATGTTCGAACCCGATCCGAAGAAGGCCGGCCCATACGGGCTCTCGGTCGTCGGCCAGCACTTCGTGGCCGGGATGATGGCGCTCTCGCGCGAGCTCGCGGTGTTCATCGCCCCGTTCATCAACTCGTACAAGCGCTACGCGTCCCTCTCATGGGCGCCGGTCAACGTGGTCTGGGGCCGCGACAACCGGACCACCGGGTTCCGGCTGGTAGGGCGCGGTCCGGCCCTGCACGTGGAGGACCGCTTCCCCGGCGGCGACATGAACGCCTACCTGACCTACGCCGCGATGATGGGCGCGGGCCTCTACGGCATCGAACATGAGCTGCCGCTCGACCCGGAGTTCAAGGGCAACGGCTATCTCGCCACCGGTGTCCAACGGATGCCGCGCGCGTTGTACGAGGCCATCGGGGAGCTGGAGCGCTCCAAGGCGGCCGTCGAGATCTTCGGACAGGACGTCGTGGATCACTACCTGAACGCCGCGAAGGTCGAGCAGGACACGTACGACTCGATCGTCCACCCGTGGGAGCGCGAGCGCTACCTGGAGCGTGGCTGATGGACCGTCAGTGGAGTGCCGGACTGGCCGTCCTCGCGTTCGCCGGATCGCTCGTGCTCCTGATCCTCCAGGAGGAGGGCTCCCAGAGCCGCCTGGTCCCTGCGGGCGTCCTGCTTGGGCTGACGCTGCTCGCGCTCAGCGTCTGGCTGGGCTCGCTGGACGAGGGTTAGGGGGAGAGCCGCTCGTCGCGCGCCGCGACCTCGCGGAGGCGCGCGGCCAGGTCGACATGTCCGGCCGCCTCGGCCGTCTCAGCCGGCGTCGCGCCATCGTCGAGCCGCGCGCTGGGGTTCGCACCGGCCGAGAGGAACAGTTCGACCAGTTCGTCATCGCCGTGCTGGGCCGCCGCGTGGAGCGGCGTGTAGCCGGCCCGCTGTGCCGCATCGACGTCGGCGCCGGCCGCGAGCAGGACGCGACAGACCTCGTGGTGCCGGCCGGCGGCTGCGCTGTGGAGCGGGGCGACATGCATCACATTGCGCGAGTGGATGCTGGCACCGGCGCCGGCCCCCAGGAGGATGCGCGCCGCCTCGGCTTTCCCGAAGAACGACGCGAGATGCAGCGCGGTGTAGCCGTCCGGGGAGAACGCTCCGGCCTGCGCCGGATCATCGTCGAGCCGCTCGCGCAGTCGGTCGGCATAGCCAAGCGCGGCCGCTTCGAACACGTCCAGATCAGGGTCGACCGCGAGGAGGGCCGCGGTGACGTCGCGGGCGGATCGGTACCGCGAGAGCAGCAGCGCGGAGACGCCGTCCGCATCGCGGGCCGCGACGAGCGACGGATCTGCACGCAGGATCGTCGCGACGGCGACCGCGTCGTCGGCCTTGACGGCAGCGATGAGATCGGATCCGGTCGGCAACGGCGAGGCTCCAGCGCGGGTCGAGGTGGCCCGCGCATGATGCGCCCCTCGCGAGGACCGGGAAACCGGACATGACAAAGGGCCGGATCCGCAGCCGACATCACTGTCGAGCCACAGACCCGGCCCTCGTCGGACCGTGTGACGCGACCGCCACGAGTGGCGGTCGCGTCGTCAGGTCCCTTCGCCCGCGGGAGGTGGACGCCGTCGATGATGTAGACGGTGGCGTTGGAGGTCTGGACGTTGCCGCAGACGACCTTGGCCGAGCCGTTGACCGTGAAGGCCTCGCCGCTCCCGGCAACGGTCAGATCCGCGCCTTCGAGGGTCTTGTGGGTGCCCGCGAGCGTGGCTGGCGTCAGCCGGCCCGGGACGACGTGGTAGGTGAGGACGGTCGTGAGCAGACCCTTGGGGTCAGCCAGGGCCTTGGTCAGGGTGGCCTGGTCCATCGCCGCGAACGCGCTGTCGGCCGGGGCGAAGACCGTGATGTCCTTGGCCGTGTTGAGCGTGTCGCCGAGACCGGCCGCCGTGACCGCGGTGACCAGCGTCTTGAGGGCCGGGTTGTTGGAGGCGGCGGTCGCCACCGGATCCTTGGCCATGCCGGCGAAGCTGCCGGCACCGTCGGCCGGGACCGATGCGCAGGCCGAGCCGAACGGGGCGTCGGCCATCATGGCGCCACTCGGGGACGCGCTGTGTTCCATCATGGCCGACGGGGCGACCGAGGGGGCGACGGTCGGGGCGACCGATGCGGCGGTGCCGCTGCAGGCCGCGACGATCGCGCCGGTGAGGATGAGGCCGCCGAGGGCCCGTGTGAGCTGCTGTGTGTTCATTCGTTGCTCCTTGTCCTGGTCACGGTCCATCTGACCGTGCCGTGCGTGGGGTTGGATGGACCACCCGGTGCCGTAGCCCGGGCGATAGCGGTGGTCGGGATCACGCCACGGTGACCACGACGGAGTGCCAGCCGGTCGCGCCGCTTGGGAAGGGCTCGGCGCGGGTCTCGGTCTGGATCTGCCCGGCCGCGTCGGTGGCGCGGACCTCGAGCGTGTGGTGGCCGGCGGCGGTGACGTCCCAGGGGTAGACCCACTGGCGCCAGGTATCCAGGCCGTCCGCGTCACCAAGCGTCGCGGCATGCCACTCGCCACCGTCTGCGCGTACCTCGACCTTGGCGATCCCGGTGTGCTGCGCCCAGGCCACGCCGCCCACCTTCACCGTACCTACCGGCAGCGTCGCGAAGGCCGCCGGGGTGTCGATGCGGGATGCGGTCTTGATCGGCCCGAGCTTCGCCCAGTCGCGCTTGACCCAGTACGGGGTGTACGCGTCGAAGGTGGTGAGCTCGAGATCGACCACCCATTTCGTCGCTGAGACGTAGCCATACAGGCCGGGGACGACCATGCGGACCGGGTAGCCGTGCTCGGCCGGCAGCGGTTCGCCGTTCATCGCGACGGCCAGCATCGCGTCACGTCCATCGAGCGCGACCGCAGTCGGTGTCCCGATCGTGAAACCGTCGATCGACGTCGAGACGATCTGGTCGGCGCCCGCGTGGACACCTGCGAGACCAAGGACGGTCGCCAGCGAGACGCCAAGCCATCGAGCGTTGCCGACGTACGCGCCGCCGACCACGTTCGAGACGCACGTCAGCGTGATGTCGCGCTCGATGATGGGCAGCTGCAGGAGGTCGTCGAGGGTGAGTTCGACCTCGCGATCGACCATGCCGTGGATCCGCAGACGCCAATCGGCGGCGGCGACCACGGGGACCTCGAGCGCGGTATCGACGCGATAGAACGACGGGTTCGAGGTGACGAACGAGCTGATGCCGTCCACGTGCAGGTCAGCACCGGCGGGGATCGGCGCGGCCGGCTCCATCGGTACCGGCAGGCTGAAGCCGGCGCCGGCCGAGGCTGCGGCGCGACGACCGGTCAGGAAGATCCCCAGCCCGCCCGACACGGCGGCGAGGACGCCGATGCTCGCGACCCCCACCAGGAATGAACGTCGATCCGCCGGCACGGAGCCGGGGCGTGCGGTCGCGGAGCTGGGGCGCGCCCCGTCAAGCCGACGGCTGAGTGCCCACAGTGCGACCACGGCCACGGTGCCGCCGATGACCGACGGCAGCGGACTGACGATCGTCGCAGCTGGCCGGAGCGCGGCGGCGACGGCACCGACCAGCCCGAATGCGCCGACACCAAGCAGGGCCAGCGGCCGGCTGCGCAAGGAGATGAGGCCGATGACCACGGCCACGACCGCGAGGGTCACGGTGATCCCGACCAGCAGGGCAAGCTTGTCGCGCTCGCCGAATGTGTCGATCGCAAAGGTTTTCAGCCATTCGGGCGTCAGGTCGATGAAGGTGCTGCCCACGGCCAGCAGCGGCGAGGCACTCGGCTGGAGGACCGAGGCGACAAGATGCCCCAGCCCGACCGCCGTGGCCGCCGCGAGCAGACCGCTCAGTCCGGCCCACGCGAGACGCGCGGAACCGCCGAAGGCCGAAGCGGGAGGGGGCGGCGCGCTGATCGGGTCGATGGTGCTCACGAACGTCAATGCGGTCGCGACGTCCATCCGGATGGGTTCGTCGACCTTGCAACGACATTGCAGCCGGGACCCACGGCGCGCGGCGGGGAGTCGGGCGCGACGCTACGCTGTCGCCAACGACCACATGAGAGGGAACCCCGATGCGACTCCAGGGCAAGGTCTCGATCATCACCGGCGCCGGCGGCGGGATGGGCCGCGTCGCGGCGCAGCTGTTCGCGAAGGAAGGCTCGAAGGTCGTCGTCGCCGAGTTCAGCGAGGCCGCCGGAGCGGAGACCGTGGCGCTGGTACGGGCAGCCGGCGGTGAGGCCACCTTCGTCAAGGTCGACGTCTCGAAGGAGGCCGACGCGAAGGCGATGGTCGACCACGCCGTGGCGACCTATGGCCGTCTCGACTGTCTCTACAACAACGCCGGGATCATGCCCGAGGCTGATCACTCGGTCATCGACACGGAGGTGGATGTCTGGGACGCCGTGATGGCCGTCAATGTGCGCGGCGTCTACCTCGGCTGCAAGTACGCGATCCCGGCGATGGAAGCGTCCGGCGGCGGTTCGATCATCAATATCGCGAGCTTCGTCGCGATCCTTGGGTGTAGCGTCCCGCAGGACGCGTACACGGCTTCGAAAGGCGCGGTGCTCTCGCTGACCCGCAGCCTTGCGGTCCAGTTCGGCCCCAAGGGGATCCGGACCAATGCCATCTGCCCAGGCCCCATCGAGACGCCGCTCCTCATGGACTGGCTGCTCAAGGACGAGGCCGCCAAGAACCTTCGTCTCGGGCGCAACCCGACGGGCCGTTTCGGCAAGCCCGAGGAGATCGTCCACATGGGCGTCTACCTCGCATCGGATGAATCGCGCTTCACGAACGGCGCATCCCTGGTCATCGACGGCGGCATCACCGTCAACTACTTCTAGTCCGGACGGGACACGGGAGGTCGCGATGGCTGACGCAGCACCGAATCCAACCATGGCGAGCGGGCAGCTGCCGACCGGCAACCGGGCCAGCGGCCTGCTGTCGACCGGTCGACTCGCGATCGGCGTCGACGTGGGCGGCAGCGGGGTGAAGGCGGCCGTCGTCGACTACGAGGAGGGCAAGTTCGCCTCCGAACGTCTGCGTGTGCCGACACCGATGCCGTCCACGCCCGAGGCCGTCATCGCGTCGATCGGCCGGCTCGTCCGGCGTCTCGCGAAGGTCAACGGACTCCCGGCATCCACCCCGGTCGGCGTGGGGCTGCCCGGCGTGGCCCTGGACGGGAAGATCATGACCGCCTCGAACATCGATCCGGGCTGGATCGGCTTTCCCGTGGTCGAGCGGCTCACCAAGTCGCTCGGGCGGCACGTCGCGATCGTCAACGACGCGGACGCGGCGGGCATCGCCGAGATGCGCTTCGGCATCGGCAAGGGCGAACCGGGGGTCGTCATCTTCCTGACCCTCGGCACTGGCGTAGGCTCCGGCGTGTTCGTCGACGGCCGGCTGGTCCCCAACACCGAGTTCGGTCAGATGGAGATCCGCGGGCGGGTCGCCGAGCGCCGCTCCGCCGCGGCGGCGCGGGTTAGGCGTGGGCTGTCATGGAAGGCCTGGGCGGCCGACCTCGATGAGCACCTGCACGCCATCGACACGATCATGTGGCCGAACCTGATGATCCTCGGCGGCGGGGTCAGCAAGAACGCGGACAAGTACATCCCGCGGCTGACCCTCCGGCCGCCCGTAGTCGCAGCTCAGCTCCGCAACGACGCCGGGATCATCGGCGCCGCGATCGTCGGCGCCGAGGGCGAAGCGCGCGCCGCGCGACCGGAGCACGACCCGACGCCCTGATCTTCAGGTCGTCGGCGCCCGCGGCTTCAGGTCTTGCGGCCGATCGCGCGCATCACCTCCGATGTGCCCAGGACGATGAGGTGGTCGCCGGCCAGCAGGACCCGATCCGCGGGCGGGTTCGGCTCGTAGTCACGCTCGCCGCGGACGATGGCCAGCGCGTAGATCCCGTCCTCGCGGAGGGCCCCGACCGTCCTGCCGATATGCGGACCGCCGTCGGCGATCGCGACCTCCTCGAGCGAGAACGCGAGCTGGCCGTGAGACAGGGCGCTGTCGATGAAGTCGGCCACGCGCGGACGGATCGCCAGTTCGGCGATCTGGCGGCCGGCCCGGGTATAGGGCGAGACCACCCGACTTGCCCCGGCCTGCAGAAGCTTGGCCTCGGCGCCCTCCTGCGCCGCGCGCGCGACGATGAACAGCGACGGGTTCAGCGCCCTGGCGGAGAGCGTGGTGTAGACGTTGTAGGCATCGGAATCGATCGTCGCGATCAGGCCGCGGGCACGATCGATGCCGGCCGTCCTGAGGACGTCGTCGTTGGTGGCATCGCCCGTCACGACCAGATGGCCGTCGCGCACCGCCTCGGCCAGCGACTCCGGGTTGATATCGATCACCACGAACCGTTCGCCCGCATGGCGCAGCTCACGCGCCACGGTCGATCCCACCCGACCGTAGCCGCACAGGATCATGTGTCCGCGCAGGCCGTCGATCTGCTCCTGCATCCGTTTCGCCTCCCGTCGTCCGCTGACCGTCTCCGACAGGACCGCGTCGGCCACGATGCCGATCGATCCGAAGATGATGGCGACACCCGCGACCGACAGGATCAGGGTCCACGCCCGACCGACCGTGTCAAGGTCGCGGACCTCCTTGAACCCGACCGTCGTGAGGGTGATCCCCGTCATGTACACGGCGTCGTCGATCGACCAGCCCATCGCGACGAAGCCGACCGTCCCGATCGCGACGGTCGCCAGCACGCTCGCCAGCCAGAGCCGGACATGCGAGCCACGGAGCGCGTCGAGGATTCGCGTCACGCCGCGATGGTAGATGGCGCGCGACGCCATCGAACGACGGGCGGGCGAGCGGAGCGCCGTCCGGTCCGGCGAGTGGAGCGCGGTCCGGTCCGGCGAGTGGAGCGCGGGTCGCGGCGTATCATCGGGCCGTCCCGCACTACTCAACCGAGGTCCAGCCACGATGACGATCGACGCCGGGTCGACACCGACCGCGCACGCCCCCGTGACCACCCGGATGGTGATCGGCGGGAAATCCGTGGATGCGGCCGAGGGCGGCACCTTCGAAATCGTCGATCCCGCGTCGGGTCGCGTGATCGCCACGGCGCCGCTCGGTGGGCGCGAGGACGTGGATCGCGCGGTCGCGGCGGCGCGGGCCGCCTTCGACGACCCGCATGGCTGGTCGACATGGGCCGCCAGCAAGCGCGGTCGGACGCTGGCGGCGTTCGCGCAACTCATCCGCGACCACAGCGAGGAGCTGGCCCAGCTCGAGAGTCGCAACGGCGGCAAGCCGATCTCCGGGGCGCGCGGCGAGACCGTCGGGGCCAGTCTGGTCTTCGACTACTACGCCGGTGCCGCGAACAAGCTGTTCGGCCAGACGATCCCGGTCACGAAACCCGGCCTCGACATCACGCTGCGTGAGCCGATCGGGGTGGTCGGGCTGATCGTGCCCTGGAACTTTCCGTTGCTCATGGCCTCGTGGAAGGTCGCCCCGGCGCTGGCCGCGGGGAACACCGCGATCCTGAAGCCCGCGTCCTACACGCCGCTCACCGCGATCCGGGTCGCGGAACTCGCCCTCGAAGCCGGCATCCCGGCCGGTGTCCTCAACGTCGTGACGGGGCCGGGCGGCACGGCCGGCGCATCGATCGCGGCCCACCCGGGCATCGGCAAGGTGGCGTTCACCGGCGAGACCAGCACGGGCCAGGAGATCATGCGGCTCGCCTCGGGCAACGTGAAGAAGGTCTCGCTTGAGCTCGGTGGCAAGAGCCCCAACATCGTCTTCGCCGACGCGGACCTCGAGAAGTTCGCCCGCGAATCGACCTACGCCGTCTTCGACAACACGGGCCAGGATTGCTGCGCGCGGAGCCGGATCCTGGTGGAGCGATCCGTCCACGAGCAGGTCGTGGAGCTGTTCGCGGCCGCGACGCGCAAGCTGGTCGTGGGCGCCCCGTCGGACGAGGCCACGGAGATCGGCACACTCATCAGCGCCCGCCAGCGCGATCGTGTGAAGGAGTACATCGAGATCGGGCTGGGCGAGGGGGCCACGCTGGTCGTCGGTGGCGAGGCGCCGGCCGATCCGTCACTGGCCGACGGCGCGTACCTGCTCCCGACCGTGTTCGATGGCGCCACCAACGACATGCGCATCGCGCGCGAGGAGATCTTCGGGCCGGTCGTGACCATCATCCCGTTCGACACCGAGGAGGAGGCCCTTCGGCTCGCGAATGCGACGCCGTTCGGCCTGTCCGGGTCGATCTGGAGCCGCGACATCGGCAAGGCGCTGCGCGCCGCGAAGGCACTCCAGTCCGGGGTCATCTCGGTGAACTGCAATAGCTCGGTCCACACCGAGGCGCCGTTCGGCGGCTACAAGATGTCGGGGATCGGCCGCGAGCTCGGGATGGGCGCGCTGGACCTCTACACCGAGACGAAGAACATCTTCATCGACATCAGCTAAGCGGCGAGTTGGCGGGCGCGGCCGGGCGGCGCGGCGGCGTGCGGTCGGCGGCGTGAGGTCGGCGGCGCCCAGGCGGTCCATTGGATCAGCCCGAGCGCCATCCGACGGGGGAACGGGCCAGGACTGGGGGTTTGGCCGTCGATCGGTGCTGCCGGCGTTCCAAATGACGGAGGAACGCAGCCCCAGACGTCGGATGGCGCCGAGGTTGGTCCACGGCACGACCGACGCCCCCCCCTCAGGACCCGGCGACGTCCTCCGGCCACGTGAGCTCCGGGCGGCGCCGCTGCATCCAGTCGCGCAGCGCCCAGGTCGTCGTCTTGAACGCGATCGTGGGCCACGGGATGTCCTCTGGCGCGAACGCGTGGATCTCCGTGGCCTCGGGTGTCGGAGCCGCGGTCCCGCCCACGATGCGTGCCTCGAAACAGAGGGTCACGACCGCCGCCTCCAGCCGGGTGTAGAGCCCGACGATCTCGCCCGGCTCCACCTGCAGACCAGTCTCCTCGAACGTCTCGCGGATCGCCGCCTGGTTCACCGTCTCGTCCACCTCGAGGAACCCGCCGGGCTGGGCCCACAGGCCCACGCCGGGCTCGATGCCGCGGCGGATGAGGACGATCTGGCCGATCTCCGTGATGGGGAACGTGGTCACGACGAGTCGTGGATTGACATACGCCACGTGCCCGCAGACCGGGCAGAACAGTCGATGGCGATCCTCGTCCGGCACCGCGCCGAACTCGAGCGAGGCCCCGCAGCGCGTGCAGAAGTTGAGGCTCGCCGCCAGCCAGCGCGGGACGCCGCGGCCGGACGCAAGATCGGAGGAGCGGCCGTCCAGGCCGCGTTCGAAGTCGTCCATCACGCCGTCACGCGAACAGCACGACGAGACCGCCGACGAGAAGGCCACCGAGACCGACGAGACTTGTCGCGACCCACGCCAGACGGAACAGGCCCTTGATGCGGTCGACGGGCATCCACGCCCAGGCCGAACGCCAGATGCGGACCACAGCGTCAAGCGTCGTGAGGACCAGCAGCGGCAGCGCGAACAGCACGCACAGCTTCACCAGAGGGCTGCCCAGTGGCGCACCGAGCTCGAGGGCGGTGATCGCCACGAACCCGCACAGCAGCACGACCACCGACAGGCTGATGTAGTGGCGCTGGAGCGGCGTCGGTGCGACCTCGGGGACGGATCGTGGCGGGAGGCCCTGGAGGCTGGGCGGGAGGACCGGCACCCGCACCGCCTGCCGGTCGAGCGTGGGCATCCCGGGTTCCCAGCGCGGGTCGTCCATCGGCCGCGGGTCGTCGCTCGTCATCGTCGCGGGTCGTCGCTCGTCATCGTCGCGAGTGTAGGTCCTAGAGCGAACGGGTCTCGCGGACGTCTGGGTGTTCGATGGCGACCGAACAGGTCGGGCACCACCAGCGCGTCTCGAGCGCCGTGCCACACAACTCGTGCTGGATCGGCTCGCCGGCCCCGTCGGCACCGGCCGCCCGTGATCCCCAGTCGGCCAGCAGCCGCAGGACCGAGGCGAGGTCCAGGCCATCGCTGGTGAGTGCGTACGACATCCGCGGCGGACGCTGCTGGTACGGCGTCGCGGTGACGATGCGCTCCCGTTCGAGGCGGCGGAGCCGGTCCGTGAGGATGTTCGGCGCGATGCCCGGCAGGTCGTCGGCAAGCTCGTTGAACCGTCGCGGCGCCTCGAGGAGCGCCTCCACGATCAGCAGGCTCCAGCGATCGCCGACACGGTCGAGCGCGCTTTCGAGCGGGGTGGCGCGCTCAGATGACGTCGTATCCGTGGCGGGTCGGGGCATGGGTCGAAGCGTAGGGGTCGAGTCGGGGGTTGTCACGGCCGTCAGTCAGTAGTAGATTGCAAGTAACAAGTCTATCCCAACCCCCGCACCCCGGAGAACCAGCATCCCATGAGCGTCCTTGACGAGATCCAGTCCAGCGTCGTCGCCGTCGCCGAACGAGTCGGCCCCTCCATCGTCGGCATCGGTCGCGGCACCCGCGGTTCGGGCGTCGTCATCGCCGATGGCGTCGTCCTGACCAATGCCCACAACCTGCGTGGCGACGAGGTCACCGTGAGCTTTGTCGATGGCCGACGCGAGCGCGGCGTCGTGACCGGCGTCGATGGCGACGGCGACCTGGCAGTCGTGACGGTCGATACCGCCGGTGCCACGCCCCTCGAATGGAGTTCTGCCTCGAGCCCGGTCATCGGGACCGCCGTCTTCGGCGCAGCCGCATCGCATGGCGGCGGCACGCGAGTGACCTTCGGGCTCGTCTCATCCGTGGCGCGGGCATTCAGGGGCCCGGGCGGACGTCGCATCGAGGGCAGCCTCGAGCACACCGCGCCGATGGCTCCCGGGTCGTCGGGCGGGGCGCTCGTCGACGGCGAGGGCCGTCTGGTGGGCATCAACACGAACCGGGTGGGCGAGGGGTTCTACCTGGCGCTGCCCGCCGACGCCGCCCTGCGTGAGCGGGTCGATGCGCTGGCTCGCGGTGAGAACCCGACCCGGGCACGGCTCGGCGTCGCGATCGCCCCAAGCCATGTGGCGCGGCGGCTGCGTCGAGCGGTCGGTCTCCCTGATCGTGAGGGCGTCCTCGTCCGCGGTATCGAGGACGGCAGCCCGGCCGAGGCGGCCGGCATCCAGGCGGGCGACCTGATCGTCGCTGCGAACGGCAAGCCCGTCACCGACGGCGACGACCTGTTCACAGCGCTCGGCTCGGTCAAGGCCACGTACGAGGTCACGCTGGTGCGTGGTACGGACGAGCGGACCGTGACGGTCGGCGGCACGCAGGAGCGCACGCCGGGCGACGCGTAACGCGCATCTCGCGAACGTGCCGGCCGCGCTGGTGCGTCGGCGCGGCCGCAAGAACGCCGGTATCGGCGTCAGGACACCCGGTCGGCTAGGCTGGCCGGGTGTTTCCGTCTCCGCGCCGATGGGCGCCGCTGGCCCTCGCCGCGATCTTCGGTGGCAGCGGCGTGCTGCATCTGCTCCGTCCGGATCTGTATGACGCGCTGATCCCGCGTGGCATGCCCGAACCCGGGGCGATCATCGCGGCAAGCGGCGTCGCGGAACTGGTCTGCGCCGCCGGACTCATCACGCGTCGGCGCTGGGCGGGTCCCGCGAGTGCGATCCTGCTACTGGCGGTCTGGCCGGGCAACATCAGCTTCGCGCTCGACGCCGCATCGGATCCGACCGCCACACAACCGCTGATCGCGCTGGCCTGGCTCAGGCTCCCGTTCCAGATCCCGCTCATCTGGGCGGCGCTCCAGGCGCGACGCGGGCCGTAGGATGACCGTCATGGAACGGCTTGTGGCCTGGTATCGGGTGACCTCGTCGGTCGGTGCCGTGGTGACGCTCGTCGTCGCGAACGCGATCCCGCTCATCGGGGTGCTGTTCTTCGGCTGGAGCGTCTGGACGATCCTGATCATCTACTGGCTCGAGAATGGCGTGGTCGGGTTCTTCAACGTGCTCAAGATGCTCAAGGCCGAAGGCGGCGAGGATCCGGCCACGACCCAGCCCGCACGCACGGTCGGCACGACGGCATGGCGGATCAACAGTCGAGCTGGCAGGTCGATGGCGAAGGTCGCGCTCGTGCCGTTCTTCATCGTCCATTACGGCCTGTTCTGGCTCGTCCACGGCGTGTTCGTGCTGACGTTGCCGCTCTTCGCGAATATCGGCCAAGCCGTGGTCGACGACAGCGGCTTCGGAGTCCCCACGCTGAAGACACCGAGTCCGTCGCTGGATGGCATCGCGTTCGCCGTCGTGGTGCTGTTCATCAGCCACGGGACGTCATACCTGCTGAACTATGTCCGTGGCGGCGAGTACCGAACCGCGACGCCGATCGCGCTGATGTTCGCCCCGTACGGCCGGCTCGTGATCCTGCATGTCACGATCATCTTCGGAGCCGTGGCGATCTCGTTCACGGGTGCTCCCGTCATCGCGGTCGCGATCCTCGTGCTGCTCAAGACGGTCATGGATCTCGGCTTCCATCTGCGCCAGCACCGCGGCGTGATAGGGCCGCTCGCGACTGCCGCGTAGCGACGGTCACGCGCCGACCTCGCTAACCCGTTGAGAGAGCAGTCGAGCACTCGAGGGCGGCGCGGTGGACGGGTTCCGAGCGTGACCGGTATGTCCCTCATTCCTATCCCACGAGGATCCCCGGGCGGATCGAAGGGATCGAGGGTCGCTCGGGCTTGATCCGTGCGTGCGGACGTCGCGGCCACGCACGAATGCCCCGAGTTTCGGAGGGCTGGACGCTCGATTCGGCGCAGATGCAGCCCCGGTCCGCAGAGAATAGGAATGAGCCGCATATCGGGCGCATGGGACCGGCTCCGACCTCTCGGGCCGCCCGCCCTACCCCGCGTTCGAGGGGTCGGCGAGGACCGTGTCCGTCTGCGCGGCACGCCACGCGGCAAGCCGCTCCGCGAGGGCCGGATCGCCAAGGGCCAGGATCTGCGCCGCGAGCAGGCCGGCGTTCATGGCATTGCCGATCGCCACGGTCGCGACCGGGATCCCGCGCGGCATCTGGACGATCGACAACAGGGAGTCCAGCCCGCCCAGGTGCTGTGTCGGGATCGGCACGCCGATGACCGGCAGGAGCGTCTTCGCGGCCAGCATCCCGGGCAGATGCGCGGCCCCGCCGGCACCAGCCACGATCACCCGGATCCCGCGACCGGCGGCCTCCTCCGCATAACGAAACAGGTGATCGGGGGTCCGATGCGCCGAGATCACCCGCAACTCCGACGCGACACCCAGGTCCGTCAGGATCGCGCAGGCCGCCTCGAGTGTCGGGAAGTCCGAGCGGCTGCCACCGACGACACCGACGATCGGGGCGACCGTGGTCGTGTCGTCGTTCATGGCTCCTCCGCTCGTTCGTTCGTCATGCGCCGCCATCCCAGCCAAGGGCGTCCCGCGCAGCCTTCGCCCGTTCCAGCGCAGCCTCCACACTGTCCCCGAGCGCCGTCAGATGTCCCATCTTGCGGCGTTCGAACACGCGACGCTTGTCGTAGAGGTGGAGATGGACGTTCGGATCCGCGAGCGCCGCGCCGATGCCGGTCAGCCGCGCTGATCGCAAGGCACCGGTTCCGAGCAGATTCACCATCGCGGTCGGGCGGAGCGCCTCCGTCGACCCGAGCCCAAGCCCGCAGATCGCGCGGATGTGCTGTTCGAACTGCGACGTCGCTGCGCCATCGAGCGTCCAATGGCCGCTGTTGTGGACGCGCGGCGCCAGCTCGTTGACGACGATCCGGCCATCGCGGAGCAGGAACAGCTCCGCGGTCAGCGTCCCCGCGAGCCCCATCCCCACCGCCAGGCGCTGGCCGATGACCGTCGCGCGCCGCGCCACGTCATCGGGGATCGGCGCCGGGGCCACAGATTCCACGAGGATCCCCGCGTCGTGGACGTTCCGGGCTATCGGGAAGGTCGCCACGACGCCATCGATGCCGCGCGCGACCACGACCGACAGCTCCAGCTCAAAATCGAGCTCCGCCTCGGCGAGGGTCGGCGTGCCCGCGGGTCGGCCCAGCGCGGCGAGGGCGCCATCGATCTCGTCGAGCGACGTGATCCGCACCTGGCCGCGGCCGTCGTACCCGCCCGTGGCGGCCTTCAACCGGATGGGGAGCCCCAGCGCGTCGGGCGCCACGGCCTCGCGCAGTTCGTCGGTGGTGCAGACCTCGCGGTACGGGGCCACCTCGATCCCGGCCTCGACGATGAACCGGCGCTCGGCCAGCCGGTCCTGCGTCACCACCAGCGGGTAGCGGCCTGGTCGCACGGGCCGGCTGCCATCGATGGCGTCGATCACCGCCGCCGCCACGTGTTCCAGTTCGTAGGTCACGACCGCGCTTCGTTCGGCGAGCCGGAGGGCCGCCCCGACATCGTCATAGGTGCCGATCACCATCTCATCGGCGAGGGCCGCGGCGGGGCAGTCAGGGTCGGGGTCGAGCACGGCGATCCGATAGCCCATCGCGCGGGCGGCCTGCGCCAGCATCCGGCCGAGTTGACCGCCACCCAGGATGCCGATCGTGGCCGGAGGTTCGATCGCCTTCGGTGCGAACCCCAGGCGGCGCTGGACATCGGTGATCCAGGCCTGCTTTCGGAACGTGTACGCGAACGGGTCGTGGATCGCCTCGTCGACCACGATCTCGGTCTTGAGCGCGACGTAGCCCGCAAGGAGCGCCGGGTCCGATCGGAGTGCGTCGCGGAAGGCGAGGTCGCGTTCGAGCTCGCGGGCGTCCGGCGTCACATGGCAGTGGACGCGCAGCACGATGCCGTCCACCTCGATCGAGCCGACCAGCATCGGGCGGGTGGCCGGCCACGGGTCGGGTCCGGGCTGAGGACCGAAGCCAAGGCCGTACAGGGCCAGGGTGATGCCTGGGATCTCGGCCGCCGGAGCGTGGATGCCCAAGTCCACGATGCCCTTGCCGGCAAGACCCGGTACGGAGGTCGATCCGATGTGGTGGACGACGAGATCCGGCCGGACATCGTGGATCGCGGCGGTGATCCGGGTAGCCGCCAGCGCGGCCCTCGGATCGGAGGGCAGGATCTCGGGTGACTGACGCGCGTAGGAGCCGATCACGGCGGACATGCACCCGAGTGTAAACTCGCGGGCATGCGACTCGTGATCGGCCGCCGCCACATGGACGTGGACGTCGGCTAGATCTCCGAACTGGTCGCCCGACACGATCGGGTGGCCATCGACCTGGGGGCCGGGGACGGCCGGGCGGTCCTCGCCCGTGCCGCCGCAGAACCCCGGACGCTCGTCATCGCCATCGACGCCGATGCGGTTTCGATGGTCGAGTCATCCCGACGTGCCGCGAAGCTGCCGCGCAAGGGTGGGCTGCCGAACGCGCTGTGTTCGTGGTGGCCGCCGCCGAGGCGCCGCCCCCCGAGCTAGCGGGTCTCGCCACGACCGTGGACGTCATCTTGCCGTGGGGTTCCCTGCTGCATGGGATCCTGGGTGAGCAGCCGGCCGTCCTGCGCGGGATCGCGTCGCTGCTGGCGCCCGGCGGCCGGGTGCATGCCGTCGTCTCGGAGGCCGCCCGAGACCATGCGGACCGCACGCCCGTGACCGAGCTTGATCAGGCCGTCATCGCCGAACGATGGACGGCCGCCGGCCTCGAGATCCGGTCGATGCTGCCGCTGACCCCGACGCATGCCGCGGCCCTGCGTTCCACCTGGGCACGACGGCTGCGCCTTGGAACGGCCGACGACGACCGGCGCACGTGGGCGATCGACGCGGTCCGGGTCACGCAACGCGGGCCGGGCAGCCCGGCTAGCATCGACCCATGACGGACCGCACCGCCCTGATCATGGATGTCGACACCGGCATCGACGACAGCTTGGCCCTGCTGTACGTGGCGGGCTCGCCAGAGGCCGAACTGGTTGCGGTGACCTGCGTCTCGGGCAACATCCATGGCGCCCAGGTCGCGATCAACACCCGAGCCGTGCTGGAGCTGGCCGGGCGAACGGACGTGGAAGTGGCGCTGGGGCGCGAGGTGCCGCTGGTCCGCGAGTTGGAGGTCACTCCCGAGACGCACGGCCCCCAGGGTCTGGGCTACGCGGAGCTGCCGGCGCCGTCGCGGCCGCTCTCGGATCGCCATGCGGTGGACCTGATCGTTGATGAGGTGCGCCGCCGGCCCGGCGAGATCGTCCTGCTCACCCTCGGTCCTCTGACGAACCTGGCCCTCGCGCTGGAGCGCGAACCGGATCTGCCCCGCCTGCTCAAGGGCTACACGCTGATGGGCGGCGCGTTCGGGGTTCCCGGGAACACGACGCCGACCACCGAATGGAACATCCACTGCGACCCGCACGCCGCGAAGATCGTGTTCCGTCATTGGGCGGCGGCACTGGACGCCGATCCGACGATCCCGCGGCCGGTCGCACTCGGTCTTGATGTCACCGAACGCGCGCGGATCCTCCCCGAGGACGTGGTCCGGCTCGCGCGACGCGCGGGTTCCGCGCCCGACGATTCGATCGCCCTGAGCCGCGGCGAGGACCCGATGCTGGCGACGCGCTCCGTGGCCAGCAACCCCATCGTCCGTTATGTCGCCGATGCGCTGCGGTTCTACATGGAGTTCCACGCGCGCTACGACGGGTTCTATGGCGCGTTCATCCACGACCCGCTGGCCGCCGCCGCCGCGCTGGACCGCTCGATCATCACCACCGAGCCGTTCTATGTCGACGTGGAGACCGAAGGCGAGCTGACGGCCGGCATGACCGTCGCGGATCGGCGGCACCTCACCGGGAAGCCGGCGAATGTCGATGTCGCGGTCGAGGCGAACGTGACGGAGTTCCTGGATCGGCTCGTGGAACGCGTCGGGGGGCTGGCGTCGGACCGCACCGACGTGTCACGCTAGGGGTCGGAGGGCAGGTATCGGCTGGGTCGGCTGGCCGGACACTAGGAGGCGCGTCCAATGAGTTGGGGACGATTCGACACCCGGACCATCGTGCTCATCCCCATCGCGATCGCGATCAACATCGTGCTCGGCCAGACCGTGGGATCGGCGTTGAAGGTCCCGATCTACCTTGATTCGATCGGGACGATCCTGGTCGGTGTCCTCGCCGGTCCCATCCCGGGTCTCGTGACCGGACTGCTGGCGAACCTCATCTGGACGTACGTCCTGCCGGCGCCGCTCCAGTCGCCGTACGCGGCGCCGTTCGCGGTCGTCGCGGCCGAGATCGGGTTCGTGTCCGGCGTCTTCGGTCAGCTTGGCTGGTTCCGCAGCCGCCCGAATTCCAGCGGTCGGGAGCTCGTCACCGCAGCCGTCATCGCCCTCGCCATCGTCGGTGTGCTGGCGTTCTACACGGTCTCGCGCTTCTACACCGGCGCGTTCACCTTCTTCAATCCGGATGGCGACAAGAGTCCCGTCTTCCTGGTCTTCAGCTACGTGATCCTCGTCGGGATCGTGGCGACGATCATCGGCTTTCTCGCACTCCTGTTCGTCCGCCGCGATGCCGGCGTCGCGTACGTGGTCGTAGCCGGCGTGGTGATGGGCATCATCTCGGCGCTCATCTCGGCGCCGATCTCGGCCAAGGTCTTCGGCGGCGTGACGGGCTCGGGCACGGACCTGCTGGTGGCGGCCTTCCAGAAAGCCGGCTCCGATCTCCAGGACGCGGTCTTCCAGCAGGGGCTGCTCTCGGATCCCATCGACAAGGTCATCACGTCGTTCGTGGTGTTCCTCATCCTGCGGTCCCTGAGCCGTCGTTTCGTCGCCCGCTTTCCGCAGGGCGAGAAGGCCGTCGGCATGGAGCAGGCGTAGCAGGATCGTCGTCGGCCCGGGTCATCTGGGCCGACGACCTCTCCCCCGACGCCATCGCTCGCGTCACCGGTCTCGTCCCACCGACGCCCAGCCCGTATCACCGTCTCAACCCGCTGACCAAGGTCGCCGTGGCGACCCTCGGATCGATCGGCGCGTTCGTGCTGGGCGGCTACCTGGGACCCCTGGCGATCATCGTCGCGATGGTCGTGCTCTCAAGCGTCGCGGGTGTCGCGGGCCGGCTCGGCCGGGCCTCGCTCTTCCTGACGCTGCCGATCGCGATCTCCGTGGTGCTGGTGAGCGTGTTCACCCGTGCCGGCACGACCGTGCTGTTCACGGTCGGTCCGTTCGACGCGACCGCCGAAGGTGTGGATTTCGCGGCCCAGACGCTGGTCCGCCTGTTCGCCATCTCCCTGTCCATCGG
>JBBQLI010000007.1:0-50997 GCA_038327765.1 Candidatus Limnocylindrales bacterium
GCGCACCGGCTGCGTGCCTCCGACGATCAATCTGGAGGATCCGGATCCCGAGGCGGCAGGGTTGGATCTGACCCCCAACGTCGCCGCCCGCCACGACATCGCGATCGCGCTCAGCAACTCGTTCGGGTTCGGCGGGCAGAACACCGCCCTGATCTTCGGGCGGTGGGACGCATGACCGACGACACCCTGCCTGCCGACGAGCCCACGCCGGACGTCGAGGCGGAGGTCGACGGCGTCGCGCTCGAACTCGCTGCCACCGCGCTCGACGACGATCCGCCACCGCCGCGCGACGCGGGCGACGTTGCGCTCCTCGCCCTGATCGACCGATTGGCGACCCTGCTCGACCGCTCCGACCTCTCCGAGCTCGAAGTCGAATCCGGCGGGACGGCGCTGGTCCTGCGCAAGCCCGTGGCGGCTCCAGCGCCTGCGGCAGCGGTCAAGGCCGCACCAACGGGCGCGGCGGCTGGTTCGTCAGCCGCTGGCGGCGGCGCCACGGCCAGCCAGGAGCCTGGCGCGACGTCGGGTCGGCCATCGGTCAAGGCGCCGTTGACCGGCATCTTCTACGGCTCGCCGACGCCAGGCTCAGCGCCATATGTCAAGGTCGGCGGCGACGTGGCGGTCGGTCAGATCGTCGGCCTGATCGAGGCGATGAAGCTCTTCAACGAGATCAAGTCGGATCTGGCCGGTCGCGTGGTCAGGGTGATCCCGGAGAGCGGGACGCTGGTCAAGGCACGACAGCCGCTGCTGGAGGTCGACCCGCTATGACCGAGCCGTCCCGCTACGCCCACGTCACCGGATGGGGTCGCTATGCGCCGAGCCATGTCCTGACGAACAAGGACCTCGAGTCGATGGTCGAGACGTCCGACGAATGGATCGTGTCGAGGACCGGCATCCGCGAACGCCGCGTCGCGGCGGCCGACGAGACGACCGCCTCGATGGCGGCTGTGGCTTCGCTGCGCGCGATCCGGACCGCGGGCATCGAACCCGACGAGATCGACCTGATCCTGCTGGCGACCCTGACCCCGGACTACTGGATGCCCTCGACCGCGGCGCTGGTCAAGGAGGCCATCGGCAACACGACGGCGGCGGCGATGGACATCGCCGCGGCGTGTTCCGGCTTCGTCTATGCGTACGCGACTGCCCAGGCATGGATCACGAGCGGACTGGCGAAGCACGTCCTGGTCATCGGGGCGGAGCTGCTCACCCGCTTCCTCGACTACACGGACCGGAGCACCTGCATCCTGTTCGGCGACGGTGCCGGGGCCGTGGTGCTGTCCGCATCGGATGAACCCGGCGGCGGTCTTGGCATCGAGCTCACGACGGAGCCGCAGGGCGCCTACATGATCTGGCTGCCGGCCGGCGGCTCGAAGAGCCCGCCATCGGCCGAGACCATCGCCCGGGGCGAGCACTACATCCGGATGGAAGGCAACCAGACCTACCGGTTCGCCACCAAGACGATGGCGACCACGGCGCTCGCATCGGTGCGCAAGTCCGGTCTCCAGTCGTCGGACATCGACCTGTTCATCCCGCACCAGGCCAACATCCGGATCGTGGAGGCCGTGGCCAAGGGGCTCGGCCTGCCGATGGAGAAGATGTTCGTGAACCTCGACAAGTACGGCAATACGTCGGCAGCATCCGTGCCGATCGCCCTGGCCGAGGCGGTCAACGGTGGCCGCGTACAGGTCGGCGATCATGTGGTCCTGGTGGCGTTCGGCGCCGGGTTCACCTCCGGCGCCGTGACCATCGAATGGACCGCCGATCCCGCCCGCGGCATCGCGGGCGATGCCGCCGTGGACCCGAGCACGGTCCATGTCCGACTCCCGCTGGACTGGGACTCGGTCGACCCGATCCCGGAGGCCCTGGCGGCGATCATGGATCGCCCCGGGTCGCTGGATGTCCCTCTCGACGATGTCGCCCCCGGCGAGCCGGACGCAGCGCACACGGAGGTCCCCGCATGATCGACCTGACCGGCAAGTCGGCCCTCGTGACCGGTGGATCGCGCGGGATCGGGCGCGCGATCGTCACGCGACTGGCCGCCCAGGGCGCCGACGTGGCCTTCACGTATCGGGGCAACGCCGCGGCTGCGGCCGAGACCGCCGGGTTCGTGGAGGGGGTCGGTCGGCGTGCCCTCGCCATCCAGGGCGATGCCCGCGCCCCGGAGACCGCCGATTCCGTGGTCAAGGAGGTGCTGGCCGCGTTCGGCAAGGTCGACATCCTGGTCAACAACGCCGGCGTGACCCGCGACGACCTCATCATGCGGATGAACGCGGACGCCTGGAACGAAGTCATCGACACCAACCTGTCGGGCGCGTTCTGGATGATCAAGGCGGTGACACGGCCGATGCTCAAGGCAAAGGGCGGGCGGATCGTGAACATCACGTCCGTCTCCGGACAGGCCGGCCAGATGGGCCAGGCCAACTACAGCGCGGCCAAGGCCGGACTCATCGGGCTGACCAAGGCGACCGCCCGCGAGCTGGCGTCGCGAGGGATCACGGCCAACGCCGTCGCACCCGGGTTCGTGCTGACGGAGCTGACCCAGGATCTCCCGCCCGCCCTCATGGACGAGATCACCAACCGCACGCCGCTCGGCCGGTTCGGGACGCCGGATGAGATCGCCGACGCCGTCGCCTTCCTCGTGTCGGACGAGGCCGCCTATATCACCGGACAGGTGCTCGCCGTCGACGGCGGCCTGGTGATGATGTAGCCGATGCGGATCGAGCCGTTCGCGATCAGCGGGCTCGGCCATCAGTCCAGCCTCATCGCCGATGATGATGCTGGCGTCGCGGCCGTCGTGGATCCGCGCCGCGACGTGGACCTCTATCTCGAGACCGCCCAGGCCCACGGCCTGCGCATCACCCATGTCGTCGAGACCCATCTGCACAACGACTACGTGTCCGGCGGGCGCGACCTCGCGGCGCTCACCGATGCCGAGCACGTCATCGGCGCTGGTGCGGCGCTGCGCTACGAGCATCGCGGGCTGACCGATCGGGCCACGTTCGACGTCGGCGCGTTGCACTTCGAGGTCCTCGACACGCCCGGTCATACGCCCGAACACGTGAGCTACACCGTCAGCGACACGACCCGCGCGAACGAGCCCGTGCTCGTCTTCAGCGGCGGTTCGATGCTGGTCGGCGCGGTGGGGCGGACCGACCTCCTCGGTGCCGATCAGGCGATCCCCTATGCGCACGCCATGTATCACTCGCTCCACGACACCCTGCTGACGCTCGAGGACTTCGTGGCGGTCCATCCGACTCATGGGGCCGGTTCACTCTGTTCGACGGGTATCTCCGGGACGCCGACCAGCACCATCGGCTTCGAGCGCCGCTACGACCCGCTGCTGGCTCCGATGGAGGTGGAGGCGTTCGCCCGTGCCCTGCTCGCGGGCCAACCGACGATCCCGCGCTATTTCGCCCGCATGCGACCGATCAACCAAGGCGGCCCGACGCTGCTTCACGGCCAGATCCCCGATTGTCCGCCGCGGTCCGTGGCCCAGGTCGTCGCCGACGTCGCGGCGGGGGCGCAGATCGTCGACGCGCGACCTGCCAGCCGGCACGTGACCGCCCACATCCCGGGCTCGCTGTCCATCCCCCTGGACGACTCGTTCGGGACATGGCTCGGCTGGGTGATCGACCTGGACCGGCCGGTCGTCCTGGTCATCGAGCAGGCGAGCGACATCGACCCGCTCATGCGCCAGGCGCTGCGCATCGGGCAGGACCAGGTCCTCGGTCATCTCGACGGCGGCGTCAACGCATGGGCGGCCAGCGGCCGCCCGACCGAAGCATCGGGCCGACTGTCCGCGGCGGAGCTCGCGGCTGCGCTCCAGGCACCCGAGCGTGCCGATCGCCCGCTACTGATCGACGTCCGCCAGGCAAGCGAATACGACGAGGGCCACGTGCCGGGCGCCGTCCACATCGCGGGCGGGTCGCTCCCCGATCGACTCGCGGAGCTGCCGCGCGACCGCCCCATCGCGTGCATGTGCGCAGCCGGGTTCCGTGCCTCGATCGCGACCTCGCTGCTCCGCTCGGCGGGATTCGAGCGCGTGTCGTGGGTCTCCGATGGCGTCCCGATCTGGCGGGCCTCGGGCTACCCGCTGGAGATCGGCCGGGCGGGGAGTCGCGGACCCGTCTGAGACCGGACCAGCGAACCGCGCACCGCCTGCGCGCCGCATGCGCACCACCGCCGCGACATCCGTACCACCGTGCACGGGACCGATGGCGGGTCCTGTCGAGGCCCGGCTGCTGCCACCATCCGGCCATGAGCGTGCGTCACCCTGCCGAAGGTGTGGGTACCGGCCCGAAACGGGCCGGTCCGTTCCGCGCGTCGTCCGTGAGCGCGAGTCCCTCGGTCTTCCGGCGCCTTCTCCGCGCGGAGGGCGATCCCACGGCCGATGAGCGCGGCGTCGGCTCCGGTTCGCTGGAGGTCGAGCTCGCCGACCGACTCGACACGGTCCTCGGCATCGCCGAACGGCTGGCATCGTCGCACGACCGCCAGGAACTCCTCCGCATGATCGTGGATGAGGCGAAACGCGCGCTGCGCGCGGATGCCACCACGATTCGCGTCCTGCGCGACGACCGCCTTGAGGTGGCCGCGGTCGCCGGGCTGTCCGACGACGTTGCGGCGCGACTCCCGCTCTTCCATCGCGACGAGGGCTGGGTCGGCGAGGTCCTGCGAACCGGCCGCGTCCTGGCCTGGCCTGACGTCCGCAGCGATGGCGGTCACGGCTACGAGCGGTACGAGGGCGTCCTGGAATATGCAGGCGACCTCATCGCACCCCTCATCCACCACGATCGGGTCATCGGCGCGCTGGCTGCCGTGACGTACGAGCCACGCGAGTGGACCAGTGGCGATGTCGCCTTCATCACGACCCTGGCGACCCACGCCGCGATCGCCCTGTCGAACGCGGAGCTGTTCGAGGAGACCGAAGCGCGCGCCGCCCAGCTGGGGATGCTCCAGGCCGCCTCGGCACGACTGAGCCGCGCCGGCACGCTTGAGCAGATCGGGGCGACCGTGGTCGAAGAGACGCGCCGGATCATCGACTATCACAATGCCCGGGTCTACGTGGTCGAAGCCCCTGACCTGGTCGAGCCGATCGCGTTCGCGGGCACCGTTGGCGCCTACGAACAGGTCGATTTTTCGCTCCTGCGGGTCAAGCTCGGGGAGGGATTCACGGGCTGGGTGGCGCAACACGGCGAGGCCATCCTCGTCAACGATGCCAACGCCGACCCGCGCGGTCAGAACATCCCGGGCACCGACGATGTCGATGAGTCGATGCTCGTGGTGCCGATGCGCTACGACGAGGCGACGGTCGGGGTCATCACCCTTTCGAAGCTCGGGCTGGACCAGTTCGGCCAGGACGACCTGCGCCTGCTCACCATCCTTGCTGACCAGGCCGCCACCGCGGTGGAGTCCGCGCGACTCCTCACCCGCACCCAGGATCTGGCCGGGGAGCTCCGTCGCCTGCTCGACATGAGCTCCGAGCTGTCGGGCAGCCTCGACCCGCGCCAGGTCGCGGCGGTCATGGCCGGACACCTGGCGCGGGCCATGAACGTCGACGAGTGCGCGATCTCGTATTGGGACAGGGCCGCGGGCCGCCTCGAGTCGCTCGCGTCGTATCCGGTCGGGATGATCGAGGAATTCGACGACTACTACGACCTGGCGGCATTTCCGCAGACCGTCACGGTGCTCAACGACCAGATCACGGTCATCGTCGACAGCGAGGATCCGGCGGCGGACCCGGCCGAGGTCGAGCTGATGCTCCGCCGCCAGCTTCGCTCGCTGGCGATGATCCCGCTCGTCGCGAAGGGTCAGTCGATCGGGATCGTCGAGCTCTACTCCAGCGATCGGATCACGTGGGACGAGGAGCGGCTCCAGCTCGCGCGGACGATGGCCAACGAGGCCGCGATCGCCCTCGAGAACGCGCGGCTCTACGAGGACGCGCGCAACCGCGCCGACCGCGACCCCCTGACCGGATTCTTCAACCACCGGTTCCTGCACGAGCGTCTTGGCGAGGAAGTGGTCCGGGCGCAACGGGCGCGTCGTCCGCTGAGCCTCCTGATGCTGGATCTCGACGACTTCAAGCTCGTCAACGACACGTTCGGTCATCTGTTCGGCGACCGGGTCCTGACGTGGACGGCCGAGATGATCCGGGCCACCTTGCGGACGTCGGACGTCCCGGCCCGCTATGGCGGCGATGAGTTCGCCATCATCCTGCCCGAGACGGATGCTGCGGAGGCTGCCACCGCGGCTCGCCGGATCCTCGACGCGTTCCGGGATCACGCGTTCGTGAGCGAACAGCGCGGATCGGTGCCGGTCGGTGCCTCGATCGGCGTGGTCACCTTCCCGGCCGACGGCCGGACCGGCACCGACCTCATCGCGGCGGCCGATCGGGCCCTCTACCAGGTCAAGCGCGGCGGCGGTCACGATGCCGCACCGGCCTCCGACGCGGCGGCCTGAGACGAAGGTACCGGGTGCTCCCACCCGGACGTACTATCGCGCGGGACTGGACGCGGCACCAGCTGACCGCCACTCTGTAGTTCCGACGTGACCGAACCCACCCTGCGCCTGGCGCTTGACGGAGCGACGTCTGATCAGCGGATCCGACGCTCCTGGTGGGCCTTCTCCGGAACCTTGGCTGTCCTTGGGCTGTTGCTGGTCGCGCGACTCCCCGGTGGACGGTCCGAACCACTCGATTGGGTCTCCGTCGGGCTCGTCGTCGTGGTCGCCATCGCGGCACTGCTTCAGCGCGAAGCGGTTCGTGTCCTCGAGACGGATCGACGCGTCGAAGCCGAAACCTTCGCCCGGATCCTGTCGGGTCTGTCCCGCTCCGTTTCGGAGGATGCCGTGATCGGGGCGATCGTCGCGGAGCTCGCCGATGCGACCGGCGCCGATCACATCGTGGTCGCCCATGTCCGACCGGACACACATGCGCTCCAGACCACGCTCATCAGCGCCCGACCGGGCGTGCCGCCGTCGTCCACGTTGCTGCCGCTCCCCGACCTGGGCGATCCGCTGCGGCCCGCACCGATCGGCCGGCCCTCGGCCACGGACCGGATCGCCGACCAGGTCCGCCTTGCCTATGGCCTGAGCAACGTCCTCGTGGCGCCGTTCCGCGGCCGCGATGGCGTGACCGGTGCGATCCTGCTCTCGCGGCGCGGTCCGGGCGTCTGGCCGGAAACGGCCCAACGGCTGCTCAGCGCGGCGGTCCGCGAAGCGTCGGCGGCGCTGTCACGGGCCGACTCCCACCACACGGCCGAGCTGCAGGCGTCCACGGACGCCCTGACGGGACTCCCGAACCGCCGCTATTTCGATGAGTTCTGCGGGCTCCTGGCAGGTCGCCGGCGCGCGGGCGACCTCGTCGGGATCCTCATGATCGATATCGACCGGTTCAAGGTCCTCAACGACACGTACGGCCACGCGACCGGCGACGCGGTGCTCAAGGCGGTCGCCGCCGCGATCGTGGCGGCCGTCCGCGACGACGACGTCCCGGCTCGGTTCGGCGGTGAGGAGTTCGTGGTCCTGCTGCGCGACCCGAGTCCACCGCTGGCGGTCGAGATCGGCGAGCGCGTCCGCCGCTCCGTGGCAGGGCTTGACCTGTCAAGCCTTGGCGTGCCGGGCGTTTCGGTCTCGGTCGGTGTCACCGTGGCGACACATCCGGATCAGCCGATCGGCGAGCTCATCGACACGGCGGACACGGCGATGTACCGGGCCAAGCACGCCGGTCGCGACCGGGTGATGGCCGCCTGACGGCCGCGGCGATTACCATCGGCCGGTGACCCACGATCCGGCCGACGATGCTCCTTCCGATCCTGCGACGATCGGCCCGGGCGACGAGCCGACCCTGACCAACGGCGACCTCGCCAGGATCTTCCACGACATCGGGGACATGCTCGAGGTCAAGGGGGAGCTCGTCTTCAAGACGGTCGCCTATCACCGCGCGGCCGACACGATCGGGCGCAGCCCGGTGGACCTGGTGGCCGCCTATCGGAGCGGGACGAAGCCGCGCATCGCGGGCGTCGGGGCCGCGATCAGCGACAAGATCGCCGAACTGGCGACGACCGGCCGGCTGGCGTTCTACGAACGGCTCAAGACCGAGGTCCCGCCGGCGCTCGTGGAGCTGTTGCGCATCCCCGGGCTCGGGCCGAAGACGGTCCGCCAGCTCTACACGGAACGTCAGATCGCGTCGATGGATGATCTCCGGGCCGCGGCCCAGTCTGGGCAGCTGCGCGACCTGCGCGGGCTCTCGGCCAGGACCGAGACCCTCATCCTCGAGGGCATCGCACGACTCGACGCGGCGCCGGACCGGATGTTGCTCGATCGGGCCAGTTCGATCGTGGACGACCTCATCACGGGTCTTGCGGACACGGCCGGCCTGCGCGGGATGGAGCCCGCAGGTTCGTTCCGCCGGCGCCGGGAGACGATCGGCGACCTCGACCTGCTGGCCGAGACCGACGACGCGGCCACGCTCATCACGCGCTTCACCGGGCTTGGCACGGTGGACCACGTCGTGAACCAGGGTGGCTACAAGGCCGCTGTCCGGCTCATGCGTGGACCGCAGGTCGACCTGATGATCATGCCGCCCGGTGAAGGCGGGACCTATCGGATCCACTTCACCGGCTCCAAGGAACACAACGTCCGGCTTCGGGCCATGGCCCGCGACCAGGGCTGGAGCCTCTCGGAGAAGGGCTTCCTGCGCATCGGTGAGGATGGCGCGGCCCTGACCGGAGCGGACGCCGAGCTGCGGACGTTCCCGACCGAGGCCGAGGCCTACGCCTTCCTCGGGCTGCCCTACATCGAACCCGAGCTGCGCGAGGATGCCGGCGAGATCGAGGCTGCCCTTGCCGGCTGTCTGCCGGCGCTCATCGACATCACCGACCTGCGCGGCGACCTCCACACTCATTCGGACTGGACCGACGGCACGCACGCGATCGAGCAGATGGCCGAGAGCGCCCGTCGCCGCGGCTACGCCTACCAGGTGCTGACCGACCACACCCAGTCCCTCGCGATCGCGCGCGGCCTCAGCCCGGACCAGGTCGCCGAGCAGCGCGTGATCATCGCCGCGCTCAACGCCCGGTTCGCTGCCGAGGAGGCTGCCGGGAGCGCGCCGCCGGAGACGCCGCCGGGCGGATTCCGGCTCCTGCATGGCTGCGAGCTGGAGATCCGGGCGGACGGCCAGCTCGACTTCGAGGATGACCTCCTCGCGTCGTATGACGTGGTCGTCGCGTCGCTCCACGTCTCTCGCCGTCAGCCACGCGCGGAGCTCACTCGCCGGACCCTCAACGCGATCCGGAGCCCGCACGTCGACGTCATCGCCCACCCGGCGGGGAGGATGCTCGGTGGCCGTGACGACCTGGACCTGGACTGGGATCAGGTCTACACGGAAGCTGCCCGTACGGGCACGGCCCTTGAGATGAACGGGTCGCCACATCGGCTCGACCTGTCCGTCGAGCGTGCGCGACGCGCCGTCGCCGATGGCTGCCGGCTGTCGATCGACTCCGACGCCCACCAGATGGCCGAACTCGAGTACGTGCGCTGGGGGATCAGCCAGGCACGGCGGGCGTGGGTGACTGCCCAGGATGTGGTGAATACCCGGTCGCGAGACGATCTCCTCGCATGGGTCGCGGGAAAGCCGGGGCGGGTGTGACCTCGTCGCGTACCATCCCGGCGATGACCGACCGGATCGCCCGTCGCGACCTCGCGCTCGCGGCCGTCACCGTCGTCGGACTGTCGCGGCTCATGGAACCGCCTGTTCTGTGGCTGGTCGCGATCCTCCTGCTGGTCGCGATCCTCGTGGGCACTCTCCAGGTGCTCGCCGACGAGGTCGGACCGGCCGAGGCCATCCACGGCGTCCCGATCGAGTCGCTGATCATGCCAGCGGTGGCCGCGGTCGGATGTCTGGGTGCGATCCGGCTCGTGCCGTTCGGCTTGTGGCTGGCCCCGGCCCTGGCGGTCACCGGGCTGCTGGTCATGCGCGCCCTCGCGATCGAGTCGCGCATCCTGACCGCGCCAGAAGCGTTGGCCCAGGACGACCGGACATCCTTGCTGGTGACCCTGCTGATCATCGGCTTCGTCGGGTTCACGGGCGTGGCTGCCATGGTGCCCGGCGGTCTGGTCCAGCCGACGACGAGCGGGCTGCCACGACCGATCTCCGAGTCGTCCCTCGTCGCGCTCGCGGTGGGCGACGCGGTCATCGCGTTCCTGCTCGGCTACCGCGCCGCGGCCCTGCGGATCCTGGGTCTGCGCGATGCACTCTGGTCCGCGCTGACCTATGCGCTCGCGATCGCCATCGGTGCAGCTGCGGTCCGCGCGATGGCCATCCCGCGCCTGGTCGGTCCGGCCCTCCTGACCCTTGCCTTCTACCTGTGGGATGCGTTCCACGGCGCCTCGCCGACCCGCCGGCGCGATCTGGACTGGCTGTGGCAGACCCTGCTGCTCGTGGGGCTTGGGGGGGTGGTCGTCGGCTGGAACCTGCTCCTGCGCGGCTAGCCGCGACGGCGCCGTCCCCTCGTGGGTCGGTGCGTCGTTTGACGTGCCGCCCGAGGGGTGCTAGAAAGTTGTGCTCGCGCAGTGGCCCCGCTGTGGTCGCGCGCCTCGGACCGCGATACGACTGCCCGCACCTCGCGCTGCCCTGAACGGAGAACCGCCCTGTGACCTTCCCCGACGTCGAGATCAGCACCCAGAGCCCGGCTAGCCTCACCCGTGCCAAGCGACAGCTGGCCGACCAGGCGATCGCCCAGGCATCTGCGGCGCAGTGGGCGGATGCCGCCGCCACCAACCGCAAGCTCATCGACCTCGGTCCGGACGCCGAGGCCGAGAATCGCCTCGCCAAGGCGCTCTGGGAGCAGGGCGAGCTGTCGTCCGCGCGGGAGCACTACCAGACCGCCCTGGCCCTCGACCCGACGAACCGGATCGCCGAGCGCAACATCGACCGGCTCAAGGTGCTGCTCGTGACGGCTGGCGAGAAGACCGTGCCGGCCCAGGAGGGCAGCAAGGCCCCGGTCAGCATCTTCGTCGAGGAGACCGGCAAGACTGGTTTCGCCTTCCTGACCGACCTTGCTCATCCCCGCCAGCTGGCGCAGGTCAACCCCGGCGACGCGGTGGAGCTCACCCCGGAGAAGAACCGGCTGATCGCGCACAGCAACGGGATGCGCATCGGCGTGGTCGAACCGCGCGTCGCGGCCCGCTTGCTCAAGCTGATGGCCGACGGCAACAAGTACGCGGCCGGCGTGACGTCGCTCGGCGACAAGGACGTCCGGATCATCATCCGCGAGATCTACCAGGACCCGCGCAACTACGGGAAGGTCAGCTTCCCGACCGCGGCCAAGTCGACCGACCTTCGGCCCTACACCAAGGGCACCCTGATCCGCGAGGATCTCGACCTCGATGACGAGCTCGACGACGATGACGACGATGACGAGATCGAAGACCTCGATCGCGCGTTGCCGCCGGAATCGACCACGGACGAGGCTTTCGAAGACGAGCCCGACGAGCTCGACGAGCCGTAGTCCGATCGATGCGGCCGCCGTGGTCGGCTAGCATCTGGCGATGACCGGTCGCATGCCTGGTTCGAACGCATCTGGCGGCTTCTCGCTGCCCGCGTTCGACAAGAGCGCGCCGCCGCCCTCGCCGGGTGCCATCGGGGCCCGGATCGACCAGTCGTCGGGTGCCGGCGATGTCGTCGCCGACCTTTTCGGTCGTGGCGGCTGGGTCGCGCGCGCCGCGGTCGACCGCCAGCGTCGGGCCGTCTCGCTCGAATCGGCCCCGCTCACTCGCGTCCTCGCGGAGGTCGTGCTCCGGCCGCCGGATGTCCGCCACCTCGACGCGGCCTTCCAGGGGATGGCCGCGTCGCCTCGCCGTGAATCGAGCCTCAAGGTCTCACTCGGCGACCTGTATGCGACGCATTGCGCAACGTGCGGCCGGAGTCTCGTGGTCGACGAGATCGTCTGGGCCGTCGCCGATGGCGCCGATCCGGCGGACCCGGCTACCGCAGCCGAGCCCGTCGCGCGGGTCTATCGCTGCACGGTCTGCCGCGACCAGCGTGGCGGATCGGAGCAACGCCAGGGTCCGCTCGATCCCGACGACCTCGCGCGGGCCACGGCGGACGTGGGCGCGGACGACGTGCGCGCCGCATTGCGGGTCCGCTTTCCGGGGGTCGACGGTGCGGAGTCGTTGGTCGATGAGCTGCTCGCTCTGCACACGCCGCGCCAGCTGGTCGGTCTGGCGGCGATCATGGATCGCATCGCGGGCGACCTCCGCGCCGCGCCGGTCCTCGCCGCACTCCGCCTGGCCTTCCTGCACACGATCCTGCCGGCCAGCCGGCTGACGACCGCCCAGGGTCGCACCTCGCCGCTGCGTATCGCGAGCGGTCACGTCCGGCTGCCGAGTGCGCCACAGTGGCGCGAGCGGAATCCGTGGTTCGCCTTCGAGGACGCGTTCCGCCTGGTCCGCGGCTTCGTCCAGCGGCTGGAGGGCGGCGCCCTCGGGCCGCTCCAGGCGCGACTCGGCGAGGATCTGCGCAGCCTCGGGGAGGGGACCGCGACCGCCGTCCTCGCCCTCTCCACGCCATCGGGGCTGCGCCTGCTCGAGGCCGACCCGGATGGGTACGGCCGGACCGGTCCCACGCCCCGGATCCAGCTGGTCCTCGGTCAGCCGCCGGTCCGACCGTCGCTCGACCGACTCGCTGCGGCCTATCACGCCACGTCCTGGGTGCTGGGTCGCGAGGCGGCCGCCATCCTGCCGATCGACGCGCTCGCCGGGCCATCGCTGCGCGCCCCGTGGAGCTGGCAGGCGGTGACCATCGCGCGCTCGCTGGAGGCGATCGCGCCGTCGATCGCGCGCGACGGTCGGGTGGTGCTGCTGACCGATGGCGGCCCCGAAAGCCTGGCCGCCGTCGTGCTCGGCGGGGCCGGCGCGGGCTACCGGCTGGTCAACGCCCGCCTTGGCGGCGACGACGAGACCGGTGGCGTGGTGGAGCTGTTGCCTCCCGGTGCCGCGCGCCCGCCCGGTCCGCGCACACGCTCGAACGTGACGCTGCCGGCCGTCCCGGGAGGACCGGGCGACCCCGACATGGTCCCCGGCCGCGGTCTGTTCTCGGCGCCCGAGCGGGTGGATCAACGGCCGTTCTCCGCGGTGGACACGGCCAGGACGGTGACCGAGATCGCGGTCGAGACCCTGCGCGCCCGCGGCGAGCCGGCACCGTACGAGCGGCTGCTGGGCGAGGTCCTGGTCGGGCTCGACCGGGTCGGGTTGCTCCGCCGGCTGGCGATCGCCGAGCGCGTCGGCGATGGGCTCCCCGGCAGCGCGCCGGAACCAGCCCGGCCGGAGGACCCCGAGGCCGACGGTGAGCTGCGCATCGGCCCTGCCGATCGCCCGCGTTCCGGTCCGCGCGACCGGTCGATCGGCGCCCCACCGGAGACGGCGTTCGTCGCGGCGCGCGCCAGCGGGGAGCCTGCCCCCGATCCCGTCGATCGTCTGCTCTCCCTGGTGCGCGACGAGATGACCCGACCCACGAACACCCGCCTCGAGGAGATCGAGCCGGGGCGCTGGTGGCTGGGCGATGCCAAGGATCGTGAGGCTGCGGCAGCTCCCCTCGCGGATCGTGTGGAATGGGCCGTTTTCAGCCTGCTCTCCACCGCCGGACCGCTGTCCGAAGCCGCGTTCTACGAGCGCATCGCGACGTTGTTTCACGGCCACGACCTGCCCGACGACGGCCTCGTCCGGGCGTGCCTGGACAGCTACCGAAGCCTGGCCAGCACGCCGGACCGGATCCTGACGACCGATGATCTCCTGCGTCGGAGTCACGAGCATACGGATCTCCTCGCGACGCTCGCGGATGCGGGTCACCGCCTGGGGATGCGGGTCTGGCTGTCACGCAAGGAGCAGGGCCGCCGGACGGGCGGCGAATTCCTCGGCGACCGGCTCAGCCAGCGCGAGCGGACGGCCTATCTCGGTTCGATCAGCCGTGCCCCCGACGAGCTCGCCGACGTCGACGCCATCTGGTACATCCGCGGCAAGGTCGCGCTGCTGTGGGAGGTCGAGTGGACGGCCATGCTCGGCGAGACGCTGCTGCGCCGCCATGCCCGGATCCCGCCCGACGATTCGCTGATCCGGTTCCTCGTGATCGCGCCGGAGCGGGCCGAGCTCGTCCGCTACAAGCTCGCTCGGTCACCGCTGCTTCGAGCGGTCATCGATGACCGCGGCTTCCACCTCATCAAGGCGGACCATCTGCGCCGTTTCCTCTTGAAGGAGAAGCCCGACCTCGACGAACTCGAGCCGCTGCTCGGGCTCGACCCGCTCATCGAGCGCGGCGGCGACCAGATGCCGCTGTTCGAGGCCTGAACCCGGCCTCCTGCAGCGCCGACCGACACGACCGTGACGGTGTGGCGCTACATTGAGGGCACTTGGCGGCCGATCTGGCCGCGTCCGGGGTAATGCACGCTCAGGGGAGTCATCAAATGACCATGCCCGACGCTGACGGGTCTTCCGTCGTGTCGCCCGTCGAGTCGCTCGCCGCCAGGTTCTGGGAGGCAATCCTCGAGCAGAACCCGACCACGGCGACCTTCTACGGTGACGACCGCTTCAGCCATCGACTCGAGGATCCGGGGCCCGAGGGTCGCGCCAAGGCTCGCGCGCTCGCGGAGCAGGTGGCCGCCGAAGCGCGCGCGATCGACGTCGAAGGTCTACCCACCGAGGAGCGCATCACCCGCGACATGCTGCTCGTCATCGCCGAGCTCTCCATCGAGGAGGACGACCAGGGCCTGCACCAGCTCCGCGTCGTGGACCAGATGGGCGGCCCCCAGCAGCTCATGCCCCAGCTGACCCAGTTCCAGCCAGCGGACACGCCCGAGCGACTGGAAGCGTTCATCGCGCGCCTCCACGACTACCCGCGCTACATGGCCGCCAACGCCGACATCCTCATGGACGGCATGGGTTCCGGACTCACGGCGCCGCGCATCGTGACCGAGCGGACGATCGCCCAGATCGAACGGATGCTGGCGATCCCGGCAGACGAGGCGATCATCCCGTCGATGGTCAAGGTGTCGTCCGACGCCGACCGCGAGAAGATCCGCGAGATCGTCCGCGATGTCGTCTACCCGGCCGACGCGGCCTTCCTCGCCACGCTCCGCGGTGAATATCGGTACGCCAGCCGTGAGGAGCCGGGCATCTGGTCCGCGCCGAACGGCGACCAGCTCTACCGCACGGCGATCCGCAGCTGGACGACCCTCGACCTGGATCCCCAGGAGATCCACCGGATCGGGCTCGAGGAGCTCGAGGCCATCGAATCCGAGCGACGCGAGATCGCCCATGCCGCCGGCTTTGGCGACGACACCGCCGGCTTCCGCGCGTCGCTCGACGACAAGCCCGGCAACACGCCCTCCACCAAGGCTGAGCTCATCGCGCGAGCGACCGAGGATATCGAGCGCGCCATGGCCCTGGCGCCGCGCTACTTCGGCCGGCTGCCGCGGGCGGCCTGCGACGTGCGCTCGGTCGAGGAATACAAGGAGCGCGACGCGCCCTTCGCGTATTACTACCCGCCGTCCCCGGACGGGTCGCGGCCCGGGATCTACTACGCAAACGGCTACGACCTGCCGAGCCGCAAGTACACGAAACTCGCGTCGACCACCTACCACGAGGCGGCGCCCGGGCATCACTTCCAGATCACGCTCGAGATGGAGCACCCGGACCTCAACACATTCCGTCGTCTCGGGGCACGGATGGTGGCCGGCGCCTACGTCGAGGGCTGGGGCCTCTACAGCGAGCGGCTCGCTGATGAGATGGGCCTCTATCGCGACGAGGCGGAGCGCTTCGGCATGCTCGACGGCCAGGCGTGGCGAGCGGCACGGCTCGTGGTCGACACGGGTCTGCACGCCCTCCAGTGGCCGCGCCAGCGATCGGTGGACTTCCTCCGCCAGGCGGGCCTGTCCGAGACCGATGCGGTCATCGAGACGGACCGCTACATCTGCTGGCCCGGGCAGGCGCTCACGTACAAGATCGGTCAACGGGTGATCGAACGCCTGCGCCGCGAGATCGCATCCCGAGACGGCTCGCATTTCGACCTGCGTGCCTTCCACGATGCGGTCCTTGGCCATGGCTCGCTGCCGCTGGCGACCCTGGAGCGCGAGCTGCCGAACTGGGTGGCGACACCGGTCTAGGGTCGCGCGACACGCGTTCGCAGCCGCGTTACGAGTCGAACCCGATCCCGAGGGCGTCGAGCGTCGTAAGGATCAGGCCGCGACGACCCTCGTTGCGGTCGGCCCGGTCGAGTTCGTGGCGCACCGTCTGCACCGCGATCGAGCGCAGCGGCTCGGGCGGGAACGGGATCGGGGGACTGCTGACGATGCGGAGTCGGAGTCGATCCTCGTCGGGCCGCAGGAGGAAGTCGCGGACGACGCCCCCTGCCCAGCGGCTGGCCCCGACGCCCAGCCCGGTATAGCCGAGGGCATAGGTCACCCGCCCGCCCATCGTCTGGCCGAAGGTCACGGTGAACCGCGAGGTGGTATCGATGGGGCCGCCCCAGCGATACGGGAACCGCAGCCCGTCGAGCTGCGGGAATGCCCGGAAGAACTGGGCCTCGAGCTTGTCGAAGGTCGCCGGTCGGCGGTCCAGCTCGGGCGAGACCCGGCTGCCGTAGTGGTGGATGGCGTCGTAGCCGCCCCACAGGATCCGATCGTCGGCGGTCAGCCGGAAGTAATGGAACTGGTTGTTCGAATCCGACAGGCCCTGGCGACGCTGCCAGCCGATCGATGCCCGTTGGTCGGGCGCCACCGGGTCGGATACGAGGACATAGTCATAGACGGGGACGAACAGCGGTGTCAGGCGTCGAAGCCAGCCCGAATACGCCGAGGTGGCGACGACGACCTGAGCGGCCCGCAGCGTCGCACCGGAGGCGGTGGTCAGCCGAACGCCACCCGCGATGCGCTGCAGATTCGAAACGCGTGTGTGCTCATGGATCGACACGCCGCGTTCGCGGGCGACCCGGGCGATACCGCGGCACAGCGCAGCGGGATCCACCAGGATGTCGCGTCCGGGCGGGCGATAGAGCCCGGCCTGCCAGATGGGGGAGTGGATCTCGGCACGGACCGCGTCACGATCGAGGAACTCCAGGTGCTCCCCGTGTCCCGCCGCCTCGTCGACCCAGGCGCGGAACTCGTCGACCTGGTGTGGCTGATCGGCCAGGCTGAGCGTCCCGGTCTCCTCGAGATCGCAGTCGATGCCGTGCTCGCGGGTGAAGGCGATCAGGCCATTCAGGTTTTCGATGCCTTCGCGTTCGAGCCGCTCGAGGTCGTCCGGGAAGTGGCGGATGCCGTTGGCGAGGCCATGGGTCAGGCTGGCCTCGCAGAAGCCGCCGTTCCGCCCGGACGCCCCGAACGCCACCGTCTCCATCTCGAGGACAGCCACCCGCAGGGACGGATCCGTATCAGTCAGGGCGATCGCCGTCCAGAGTCCCGTGAAGCCACCGCCGACGATCGCGACATCCACCTCGAAGTGCTCCCCGGCGAGCAGCGGCGGGTCAGCGCGAGGGCCGGAGTCGCGGAGCCAGTAGCTCGTGGCGTTCGTCGGGTCGGTCATCGTGGCCATCGTGCCACGCCGCGGAGAAGCCAGCGAGACCGTCCCATCGGGCGTGCATCGGCCATGGCCCGCGCGTCGGCCGCGGGTCCGCATCGGCCATGGCCCGCGCGTCGGCCGCGGGTCCGCATCGGCCGCGGGCCGTGCTTCGCCGACCGCCGCGGGTCCGCATCGGCCGCGGGTGCCGCATCGGCCGCGGGTCCGCATCGGCCATGGCCCGCGCGTCGGCCGCGGGTCCGCATCGGCCATGGCCCGCGCGTCGGCCGCGGGTCCGCATCGGCCATGGCCCGCGCGTCGGCCGCGGGTCCGCATCGGCCGCGGGCCGTGCTTCGCCGACCGCCGCGGGTACCGCATCGGCCGCCTCGAACCTGATCGAATGTGCAAGGCACGCACCTTCGGCACAGTCGGACATGCCGAAATCGGGCCGCGGTGACCTCTGGCGTGGCCATCGCTTGCAGTTCACGCACGAACTGACACCACGGCGGCCGTCGTTGCTGGGTCAGGCGGCCCCGGCCCCGGTCCAAGGTGCAGGTGATGCACATACGCGAGGAACGGCTGGCCGTCTCCCGATCGAACGGAGACCCCGGTAGTCGAACGGCGACCCGGTCGCCAGCCGTGACCCCGGCCGTCGAACGACGACCCGGTCGCCAGCCGTGACCCGGTCACGACGCAGGCGGCAGCGGTTCCCACGCATCTCGGACTGATGGCGCGCGTTGTCCACGCGATTCGCACATCGAACCCGTTCGGACCGCGAATGTCGCGTTGACGAGCCCCGGACTCGTATGGCACGATGGCCGCCGCGCGTCCCACATCGCGCAACCCCCGTCCCACGGACCGGGCCGTCCACATCCCGCACCTGAGGGTTTCATGGCCAGCGAGCCCGCCGCCACGACGAAGTCGTCCATCTCGCGCGACCGCCAGTCGACGCTCTACCACCGAGCCCTGAAGCACATGCCCGGCGGCACGGATTCCAATTTCCGCGCCTGGGGCGAATCGACGATCTACGTCGATCGTGGCAAGGGCGGGCTGGTCTGGGACTACGACGGCAACGAATTCGTCGATCTGCGCATGGGCTATGGCCCGGTGATCCTCGGTCACGGAGACGAGCGCGTCGACGACTACGTCAACGAGCGGATGCGTCGCGGCGTGAGCTTCAGCCTGACGAGCGAGGACGAGGTCCGTGCCGTCGAGTTGATCTGCGAGCTTACCGGCTGGGTCGACAAGGCCCGCCTCACCGTGTCGGGCACGGAAGCCACGATGCACGCGATGCGTGTGGCGCGCGCCTATACCGGCCGCGAGAAGATCGTGAAGTTCGAAGGCCAGTACCACGGCGTCCACGACTACGCGTTGATCAGCGTGGGGCCGGACGATATGTCCGAGCTCGGCGACGAGGACGCACCGGTGGCCCTGGCCTGGGGCCGCGGCATCCCCGGCGCGGTCGCGGACACCATCATCCCGGCCCGCTACAACAACATCGGCGCGCTTCGCAAGCTCTTCGAGGCGCGCGGCCACGAGATCGCGGCGATCATCGTGGAGCCGGTCTTGGGCAACGCCCAGGGGATCATGCCCAAGCCGGGCTTCCATCAGGCGATGCGCGCCCTGACCGAGGAATTCGGCATCCTCCTGATCTTCGATGAGGTCAAGACCGGCTTCCGCTTCGCCCGCGGCGGCGCGGCCGAGTTCTTCGGCATCACGCCGGACCTCGCCACCTACGCGAAGGCGATGGGCAACGGCTACCCGGCCGCGGCCTTCGGTGGCCGGGAAGAGGTCATGAGTGTCCTTCCGGACAAGGTCAGCCACGGCGGCACCTACGCCGGCAACCGGGTCGCGGCCGCGGCCGCGGTCAAGACGCTGACGATCATCAAGGAGACCAACGCCCTCGAGACCATCCACGCCACCGGTCGGACGGTCCAGGCCGGGCTCAAGGAGATCCTCGACCCGGTCGGGATCCCGTACCACTTCACCGGCCATCCCTCGATGTTCGGGATCATGTTCCGTGAGGAAGAGGCCTCGGAGTACCGCGACTGGGCCACCACGGACCACGAGCTGTACGACGCGATCGCGGTGGGGATGCACCAGCGCGGCGCGATGCCCGAGCCGGACTCGCGCGAGCCGTGGTTCATGTGCGAGGCGCACGCGGATGCGGACATCATCGACCGGGTCCTGACCTCGTTCTCGGACTCGCTCGATGCCGCGCTCGAGGACCGCGCGCACCACGCGCCGGCTCCCGTCCCGCACGGCGGCATGTCGTCGCCGGGCGCCGGCTGAGCTGGAGCGAACACGACGATGGTCCTCGACGGCAACGCGGTCCGCTCGGTCGATCGGGCCGCGTCCCTGCTCCTGGCCCTTGGCGACAGCGCGGGCGAGGCCGGCGTCACCGAGCTCGCCCGCAAGCTCGGCCTGCACAAGTCCACGGCGTCGCGCCTGCTCGCCACGCTCCAGAAGCGCGGCCTCGTGGAGCAGGATGACGAGACCGGCAAGTACCGACTCGGCCTCGTCGTCATCCGGCTGGCCGAACGGGCGGAGCGGACGCTCGACTTGCGCGGCATCTCGCTTCCTGAACTCGAACGACTGGCCCGGCTCACCCACGAGACCACGGGTCTGGGCATCCTCGATGGCGAGTCGATGCTTGCCGTTGCCCAGGTCGACGGCCCGAACCTGATCGCCGTCGGCGACTGGACCGGGCGGGCGACACCGCTCCATTGCGTGGCATCGGGCAAGGTCCTGCTGGCTGCCCTGGCTGAGCGCGAGGTCCTGCGGATCGTGCGGCGTGGTCTCGTTAATTACACGGAACGCACCATCACCGAACTGGAGCCGCTGCTCGAGGAGCTGGCACGCATCCGTCGACGCGGCTACGCCACCGCGATCGGTGAATACGAGATGGGGCTGAACGCGGTGGCGGCGCCGGTCCACGATGCGCGCGGCCAGGTCATCGCCGCGGTCGACATCTGGGGTCCGGCCTTCCGGCTCACCCCGCGTCGCGTCCCGGAACTGGCGGCCCAGGCGCGTGAGGCGGCCGCGGCGATCTCCGTCCGTCTTGGTGGCGCCGCTGCCTGACGGTCCGGGCGCTTCGGCCAGATCGCGTGCCTGCGCCGGGGCCTGATCGCCTGCGTGCGCCCCGTGGCGGCCGGACGTCGCTACCCTTAGGCGATGCCCGATCTCGACAAGAAGCCCTGGAGCGACATCCTCGCGTTCCTCGGCGCCAACGTCCTGCCCCTGCTGCTCATCGTCGTCGTGGCGCTCGTTGCGATCCGGCTGGCCCGGCTGTCGATCCACGGTATCGTCAAGACGCTCCTCGACCGCGAGGCCAGCGAGGGCACCGCCCAGGAGCTGAGCGCGATCGAAGTCCGCAAGCGGATGGACACCCTCGATTCGCTGATGGGCACCGCCGTGCGCTTCCTGATCGTGATGATCGCCGGCCTGATGGTGCTGGGCAAGCTCGGGCTTGACATCGGCCCTGCGGTGGCGGGTCTCGGCGTGGTGGGGATCGCCGTCGGGTTCGGGGCGCAGAGCCTGGTCCGCGATTACCTGAATGGGGCGCTGATCCTCATCGAGAACCAGTTCGCCAAGGGTGATGTCGTGCGCATCGCGGGCGTCGCCGGCTCCGTGGAGGACTTCACGCTGCGACGCACCACGCTGCGCGACCTGGACGGGGTCGTCCACACGGTCCCAAACGGCGAGATCAAGGTGGCGTCGAACCTGACTCGGGTCTGGTCGCGCATCAACCAGGATGTGACCGTCGCCTACGGCACCGACATCGACAAGGCGATCGCGGTCGTCGACCAGGTCGGCAAGGCGATGGCCCTGGAACCCGCGTGGAAGCGGCGGATCATGGAGGCTCCCCGGGTGGAGCGCGTCGAGGCGCTCGCGGAATACGGGGTGACGCTCAAGATCCTGGGCACCGTCCGCGCCCCAGACCAGTGGTCCGCGGCCGGCGAGTTGCGCAAACGCCTGCTCGAGGCGTTCCGGACCAACGGCATCGAGATCCCGCGTCCGCAGCGCGTCTTCCTGAGCCGCGACCCGACGGCCGCGGGGCCATCCGAGGATGAGCTCGCACCGGAGGAGTGATGGTGCCGCGACGCACGCGCCGACGGTCCGTCGAGGCGGCGGCTTGGTACGATGACGGACCTGTCGTGGTTGCCTGGAGGTCCTCGTGAGCGTCGATCCCACCGATACCTCCGCCGAGATCGAGAACCTCCTTGCGGAGACGCGCACGTTCCCGCCCGACCCGGCCTTCACCGCCCAGGCGAATGCCAGCGCGGACCTGTATCGCCAGGCCGACGAGGACTTCGAGGGCTTCTGGGCGAAGCTCGCGCGCGAGCGGCTCGAGTGGATGGAGCCGTTCCACACCACGCTTGAGTGGGACCTCCCGTTCGCGAAATGGTTCCTTGGCGGCAAGCTGAACATCAGCGACAACTGCCTCGACCGGCACGTGCGGAACGGCCTTGGCGACAAGGTCGCCTATCACTGGATCGGCGAGCCGGGCGATACGCGGACGCTGACCTTCTCGGACCTCCTCCGCGAGGTCAGCAAGACGGCCAATGCGCTCAGGGAACTCGGGATCGGGACAGGAGACCGCGTCGCCATCTACATGCCGATGATCCCGGAGCTGCCGATCGCCATGCTGGCGTGCGCGCGGCTGGGGGCCCCGCACACGGTGGTGTTCGGTGGCTTCTCAGCCGAGGCGCTCTCGGACCGGATCAATGACGCCGAGGCCAAGCTTGTGATCACCGCGGACGGCGGCTGGCGACGAGGCAAGCCCGCTGCCCTCAAGCCGGCCGTGGATGAGGCCCTGGAGACCGCCCCCACCGTGGATCATGTCCTGGTCGTCCGGCGCCTGGGCGACGCGCTCGAGCACGGAACCGAGATGATCGGCCTGCGCGATGTGTGGTGGAACGACATCGTGGATCGCCAGTCCGAGGACTGCCCCCCGGTCGCGCTCGACTCGGAGCACATGCTCTACCTGCTCTATACGTCAGGGACCACGGCCAAGCCCAAGGGCATCATGCACACGACCGCGGGCTACCTCCTTGGCGCCAGCTACACCCACCAGATGGTGTTCGACGTCAAGCCCGACGACGTCTACTGGTGCGCCGCGGACGTGGGCTGGGTGACCGGACACAGCTACATCGTCTACGGGCCGCTTGCCAATGCCACCACCAGCCTGCTGTACGAGGGCACGCCGGACACCCCCGACTGGTCGCGCTGGTGGCAGATCATCGAGGACTACAAGGTCTCCATCCTGTACTGCGCACCCACGGCGATCCGTGCGCACATGAAGCAAGGCCCGCAGTACGCCCAGTCCCACGATCTCACGTCGCTGCGTGTCCTCGGATCCGTCGGGGAGCCGATCAACCCAGAAGCGTGGCTCTGGTACAACGAGCACATCGGTGGCGGCACGGCGCCCATCGTCGACACGTGGTGGCAGACCGAGACCGGCATGATCATGATCACGCCGCTCCCCGGCGTGACCGCCACGAAACCGGGGAGTGCCACCTTCCCGTTCCCGGGCGTCGAGGCGGACGTCGTCGATGGGGACGGCAAAAGCGTCCCGCTGGGCGGTGGCGGCTACCTGGTCCTGAAGCGTCCGTGGCCCGCGATGCTGCGCGGCATCTACGGTGATCCGGAGCGCTACAGGCAGACCTACTGGAGCCGCTTCCCGGGGATGTACTTCGCCGGTGACGGCGCCAAGCGCGATGCCGAAGGCTATCTGTGGCTCCTCGGTCGCGTCGATGATGTGATGAACGTGTCCGGCCATCGCATCAGCACCATCGAGGTCGAATCGGCCCTGGTCGACGACCAGCACGTCGCCGAGGCCGCCGTGGTCGGCAAGAGCGATCCGATCACGGGCCAGGCGATCTTCGCGTTCGTCATCCCGAAGGTCGGGGTCGAAGCCAACGACGCCCTGGCCGCCGAGCTGCGCGAGCATGTCGCGAAGGTCATCGGGCCGATCGCCAAGCCCAAGTTCCTCATGTTCACCCCGGATCTGCCGAAGACCCGGTCCGGCAAGATCATGCGCCGGCTGCTGCGCGATATCGCCGAAGGGCGCACGCTCGGCGACACGACCACGCTGGCCGACGGCGGGGTCGTCGAGACGATCCGCGCCAACAGCGGTTCTGCGGAGGACTGATGTGCCGTTCGCTTTCCTGAAGCGCAACAAGGCCGGGCCCGGTCCGAACACCGGGACAGCGTCCGCCCCAGGCGCCCCGACCAGCGCGACCACCTCGGTCGTGACGGACAGCCCGGTCGGGCCGCCAGCCGAAGTCGAGGGCGGTCGTCGGACCGCGTTCCGGGGGTTCACCGAGGAGTGGCGCCTGGAAGGGTCGATGGCGATCGATGGGCGCCTCACCGACATCCTCAACAAGCGCGAGCCGATCGCCATCGACAACGTGCGCTGGGCGCCGCTCGACGGCTCCACGCCGATGGTCGATGCGCCCGGCCTGCGCAGCATCGATCCGTACGACCTCATCATCGTGATCGCCGGCGACGGCTCGCTCCCGCCCATGAGCGAGGAGGAGCGCAGCGCGCACCGCATCCACAAGGTGCGCTACCCGCTGGCGCTCGAGCTGCCCCCGTTCCGGGTGATCGGCACGGTCCAGCTCTACCCGGGCTCGGAGCCGGAGCGACTGCTCGACCGGGGGAGCGAGATGTTCCTGCCCGTCGTCGAGGCGCGCGCGACGCTCGGCGACGAGATCATCGATACGGATGGGATCGAGGACATCCTGATCAACCGGGCCTATCTGCGCGGCGTGGAGCAGGTGGACCGACGCACTGGTGAACGCTCGGAGCCGCTGCCCGTGTCAGGTGGACGGGACGACCCGGACGCGGCCGAGGGCGGCGCCGAAGGGCCGGGGGGCTCCGCCGCGCCAGCGTGAGTGCGGCGACCGGATCGATGCTCCGGTCGGATCTCAGGCCCCGACCGGTTGTTCCTTCTGGCGAGCGAAGAGACGCAGCCCGGACTTCGCCGGCGCACTCGTGGCGGCGATCCCGAAGAGGGCGTCCGCAAGCGTGTCGAAGTCGGCTGTGATGCGTTCCTTCGGGAACATCTCGATCACGGTGCGGCCCTCGTTGGCGGCGCGTACGAAGAGCAAGCCGCCCGACCGGATGAGGGCGAGGGCTGGCATCCCGATGGTGCGCTCCATGTCGGCCACGCCCACACCACTGTTGGCGCGATTGATCACCAGGGCGAGCTTGTCCCGGAAGCCGCGTTCGATCCCGACGTCGCGGAGCTGGACCGCGGCACGGATCGCCGGTAGGTCCGGTGTGACCGGGACGAGGATCCGGTCGGCGACCTCGAAGATGGCCTGGTTGAGCGCGCTGTAGGACGGATGCAGGTCGATGACGATGACGTCGAACATGGCGCGGGCCGCGTTCAGCTCGGTCGCCACGCGGGCCGGATCGAGGACATCGATCTCCAGAGGCGAGTGGGTCAGGGAGACGACCTTGAGCCCGGTGCCATGGGCCGAGGAGATATCGGCGAGCGACTCCATCGGTCCGCCGTCCACCTCGTCGCGCCAGCTATCGGCGACGGTCCGGTCGGACTCCATCGCGAGCGAGCTGGAGACGTGGCCGGTGACCGTGTCCGCATCGACCAGGAGGACCGACCGGCCACGGCGCTGCTGCAGGGTGGCCGCCAGGTTGGTCGCGACCGTCGTCTTGCCGACGCCTCCCTTCGGGTTGAAGATCGCGACGATCGTCGCGCGGCGATTCCAGCCGTCGAGCGTCATCCCGCCGTTCTGGAGGATCGGGCCGCTGCCGTCGTCGACGGTCTGGCTGCGGATGCACATGGCTTCCACGCGCCAGCGGATCGACTCCGCGGAGAACGGCCGGGTGAGGTATTCGTCTTCGGCCGACTCGGCCGCGCCCTTGACCAGGCGGTCGAAGGAGTGGCCGGAGACGACCATCAGGGCCGGGATCGACCGACCGTGATCATGGAGGACCGAGTAGTACTCGAGCGACTCGTCGAAGTCGGTCTCGCCATCGAGGATGGCGACGCCGACATCGGTGCGCTGCGCCAGCAGAGTCTCGAGGCCGGCTGAGGAATGGACTTCGAGCGCTTCGAAGCCCGCATCGACCAGTTCGGAGATCACCGGACCGGCTTCACCCGCTGGCAGTGCGATGACGACGGCGGGACGGGTCACGGGATCTCCTCTTGGTCTTTGGCGCTGATCAGTCGTGCGACTCGGGGTCGCGTGCGCTGACCGTGATCTGGCCGTCGGACTGATCGGTGACCCGAGCGTTGAAGCCAGGCAGTTCGCTGATGCCGGCCGACAGGGCGGCGGCCGGGATGTGATGGACGGAGAAGACGAACTCGCCTTCGGGGCCGGATGAGACGCCCACCGTGGTCACGCCCTGCAGGCGCGCCAGGTGACGCTTGAAGCCGGCGATGCTGGCGACGCTGACCAGGCCCGTGACCACGACCTTGGTCGTGACCAACGGGTTGGACGCGCTGGACTCATCGAGGACGAGCCCGGCCAGTCGTGCGGCGAGGACCTCGTCGGCGATCGTCGGGATCTCGTCGGTCGTGTCGTCAGTGCCGGCCTCGGCGGCCAGGGCGGCCTCTGCCTCGGCAGCCCCGAAATCGGGCGTGAGCCCGAGGGCCGCGACGCGCGGATCGTCGTCGTGGGTCATGGTCGCGGCTTCGGCCTCGGCCGCGGCGGCCGCGTCCGGCGCGCCAGCGGCGACCGGCTCGACGTCAGCAACCGGCGCGACGGCGGCGCTCGCCTCGGCGGGCTCCGCCTCCGACGTGCCATCGGCGACGACGGCATCGGCGACGACGGCATCGGCGACGACAGGCTCGGGTGCCATCGGGGCGCCGACGGACGTCATGACCGGTTCCGCTTCGACGATCGCGACTCGGGCGGGCGGCAGGTCGGCATCCAGGACGGAGGCATCGAGGCTTGGCGCCTCGGGCACCTGGTCCGCCATGGTGGCGAAGCGGGTTGGATCCTCCTCCTTCGAGAGACGCTCGAAGAACGCGGCCATCTCGGATTCGAATGCCGCCACGCGGGCGGTCACCTGCTCGATGCGGCGTTCGACGATCCCGGCGTGTCCTTCGAGCTCGCTCTCCAGCTCGGACTTGCGTCCGGAGATGCGGTTCTCGGTGACTTCCCGGATGCGGGCGATCTCGGCCTTGGACCACTCGCGGATCCCGGCGATGTCCTCGTCCGCGCCGCGGCGCAGTTCGGTGATCTCGTCGGCGGCGGTGGCATGGACCTTCTCGGTGGCTGCTTTCGCCTCGGCGCTGAAGCGTTCGAGCGACTCGGCGCGGGCGGCCTCGGCGGTGGCTTGCATCGCCTTGGTCAGGTCGGCCAGGAACTTGTTGGGCTTTCGGACGGGCGTCGGGGCGGGAGCGACCGGGGCGGGAGTCTCGATGACGCCCGGGGCGGCGGCCTCGACGGTCTCCTCGACCATCGGCTGCACGTCCGTACTCGTGTCCTCGGCGTTCACCGCGCTGGCATCAGCCGGTGCGTCGAGCGCCTGGGCGTCCGCGTCGGCGACAGCCTCACTGGAGGATTCGGTCGATTCCGGGCCGTTCTGATCGGCGTCGGCTCGATCCGAGCTCCAGGGAAGCCGGAAGCCGGGTCGCGTGTCCGTCGTTGCCATGGCGTCGGGAACCTCGCTGGTGGTGACTGCTCGATCGTTCGTTTCAGTCGTTGGTTGGATGGCGGTCTGGGGGACCGGACATCCGGGACGTGGCCGCATCGTGCCAGCGAGGGTCGGTGTGGTGCAGTTGGCTAGAGGTACCAGCAGTTGGAGCCGGTGGTACGGGCGCGGGAGCCAGCAGGGGCGGTGGTTCCCGCTCGCACCGCCGTGATTCGGCCAGCCGGGCTTGTTTCCTGGGGCGGCTAGGATATGGCGATGGATCGCCCGATCTCGCTCGATGACCGCCCCGCCGTGGTTGACACGATGGGCCGTGCGCTGCGCGATCTGCGCATCTCGGTCACGGACCGCTGCAACTTCCGGTGCACGTACTGCATGCCGAAGGAAGTCTTCGGCAAGGACTACGCATTCCTGCCGCGAGACCAGGTGCTCTCCTTCGAGGAGATCAAGCGCGTGGCGCGGATCATGGTGGGCCTCGGCGTCGAGAAGCTGCGCATCACCGGCGGAGAACCGCTTGTCCGGCGCGACCTGCCCGACCTCATCGCCATGCTTGCGGACATCCGGCGACCTGATGGCGGGGCCGTGGACCTGACCCTGACGACGAACGGATCGGCCTTGCGGGCGCTGGCGAAGCCGCTGGCCGACGCGGGGCTCCAGCGCATCACCGTCAGCCTGGACTCGCTGGACGACACGGTGTTCGGGGCCATGAACGGGATCGAATTCCCCGTCGCGCGGGTCCTCGACGGGATCGAGGCGGCGATCGACGCGGGCCTGGCGCCTGTGAAGATCAACATGGTCGCCCGGCGCGGCATGAACGAGGCGAGCATCCTGCCGATGGCCGCGTGGGCTCGCGAGACCGGCGTGGTCCTGCGGTTCATCGAGTACATGGATGTCGGCCATTCGAACGGCTGGCGACTCGACGAAGTCATCCCCGCAGCCGAATTGGTGGGCACGATCGCCGCGCGCTGGGCCGTGGAGCCGCTGGACCCGGGCTACCGCGGCGAGGTCGCGGATCGCTGGCGGTACGTGGACGGTGGCGGGGAGTTCGGGGTGATCGCGTCCGTGACGGCGCCGTTCTGCCGCGATTGCACGCGCGCCCGCCTGTCCGCGGAAGGGAAGTTCTACACGTGCCTGTTCGCGGTGGACGGGCGGGATGTACGCGGCCTGCTGCGGTCCGGCGCAAGCGACGATGAGGTCGTGGCGTTCGTCGGGGACGTCTGGGGGCGGCGCTCCGACCGCTACTCGGAGCTCCGGACCGAAGGCACGTCGCACCTGCCCAAGATCGAGATGTTCGCGATGGGCGGCTAACGGGGCAAGCCATCATCCCGCGGCGTTCGGGACCGGACGTCGTCCACAGGTCGTCCACAATGCGCTGGTATTCGTGGACACGCGGGCAGCGCGTCCCTGGAAGTTCGTGGATAACGGCGTTGTCGCGGCCGGTCGCGTCCCGTAGATTCGGTCTTGCCCGAAGAGGCCGACAGGACTGCAGGACCCGAGATCACATCAACGGACCTTCGATCCGCCGCCGGTCGCTTCGGGCGCTTCGTTGCCCGGTTCGGGCGGCTGTCTCACCACGGTCCGCTCGCGGGTTCCCGCCCGGCGGGACGCGATCGGCATCCCGGTGTCGGTACTCCCGTCGGGCGAACGAAGTCTGCGGGCCTCGGCCGTCGACTCGTGGATGCGTTCCCTGGAGGCCCGTATGTCTGACCTGCCGCTCCCCGCGGATGTGGGTCGTCCGTTCGACCCGACGCGAGACATCCCGCCATACGCGCAGCCGGGTCGTATCGGTGCGATCGAGGCAGCCGTTCGCGAGCGGTCGGCGCTGGTGCCGCGGATCGGGATCGTCCTGGGCTCCGGGCTCGGCGACCTGGCGGCGGACCTCGAGGATGCCGTCGCGATCCCCTTCGCCGAGCTACCCGGCTGGCCGGCTGCAACGGCACCCGGCCACGCCGGTCGGCTCCTGCTCGGCCACCTTGGGGGGACGCCCGTGGTCATGCTGCAGGGTCGCTTCCACCTCTACGAGGGCAACTCGCCCGGCCTGGTGATCGAACCCGTGCTGCTCTTCCAGCGCCTCGGCGCTTCGATCATCGTTCTTACCAACGCCGCCGGCGGCCTCGACCCGACCTTCGGGCCGGGGACGCTCATGGTCATGACCGATCACATCAACCTCACCGGGCTCAACCCTCTCATCGGCCGCAACGCCGACGACCTCGGGCCGCGCTTCCCCGACCTCACGGACGCATGGAGCCCGCGCCTGCGCACGCGCCTGCATGCGGCCGCCGCACGCGAGCACGTCGCCTTTGCTGACGGTGTCTACATCGGGCTCACAGGGCCCAACTACGAGACGCCGGCTGAGGTCAGGATGCTTGCGGGTCTCGGTGGCCATGCCGTCGGGATGTCGACCGTCCTGGAGTGCATCGCGGCCCGCTGGGTGGGCCTCGAGGTCTGCGGGGTGTCGCTGGTCACGAACGCCGGCGCTGGCTACTCCGGGGCGCCCCTCTCGCACGAAGAGGTCCTCGCCGAGGGTGCCATCGCGGGGCCCAAGCTCGCCACGGTGCTGCGACGCTTCGTCGCCGACATCGACAAGGCCGACTGACCGACCGCGACGACCGGCTCAGCCCTGGCGGCGCCGACCTCGCGCGAGGTGGCCAGCATCGATGAGGCCGGCCAGCCCGGCCTCGAGCGACTCGACCGTCGGCCAGCCATACCCGAGGCGGAACGAGGTGTCGGGCTGTTCGAACCAGTGGCCGGGACCCACCATCGTGCCGTGCCGCTCGAGCAGGTCCGCGTAGAACGCGGCGGGATCGACCCCGGCTGGCTCGCGGAAGCGCGGGAAACCGACCACGCCACCGCGCGGTTCGACCCATTCGAAGACGTCCTGTGCACTGAGCGCCCGACGAACCGCCTGGAACCTGGCCTCGATGCCAGCCAGGATCCCGGGGAGCCGCGTCGGCCGTGCAGCCAGCGCCACCTCGGCGATGGCCTCGTCGACCACGGACCCGGTGATGACCATCTGCTCCTTGGCCGCAAGGAACCGCCCAAGCAGCGCCCGGTCGCGGGTCATCAGCCAGCCGATCCGGATCCCGGGCAGGCCATCTGCCTTTGACAGCGATGAGACGCCGATCGCTCGCTCGCTCAGCGCCGCGACGAGCGGCTGTGGTCCGTCGAACGTCATCTCGCGATATGTCTCGTCGACCAGGAGGCGCGCTCGCGGGTGCGCCTCGACAAGGTCCACGAGCGCCTGGACGGTCGCGCCCGGCAGGACGGCGCCCGTCGGGTTGTGCGGGTTCGTGACCGAGACAAGGGCGGTCTGCGGCGTCATCAGCGCCCGGATCCGTTCCGGGTCCACGGTCCAGCCAGCCTCGAACGAGAGATCGAGCACCCGGACGTCCGCTCCGATCGCCCGCGGCGTCTCGAGGTTCGTGGCGTAGTTCGGACGGGCCACCACGATCTCGTCCCCGGGGCGCAGCAGGGTGGTCGAGACGATGAACAAGGCAGCGGCCGCGCCCGCGGTCACGAGGACGTCCTCGGGCGTCAGCCGCGGATCGCCACCCGCGATCGCCACCCGCAGTCCGGGTCGGCCAAGGTGGTCGCCATACATGAGCACGAGATCGTCGAGGGCCACCGCGAGGTCGCGCAGCGGCGTGTCCGCGGTGGAACTCTCCGCAAGGTTGTGGCGGATCCGCTCATAGCCGAACGCCTCGGGTGACTCTGCCTCGATCTGCATCCGGCGGTAGTCCATGGCCCCTCCGCTCAGATCTGGGGCAGATCCCGGCCAGCCGCCTTCGCCGCTGCCTTCTTGTCCGCCCATGCGCCAAGGACGTTGTCCTTGTGTGGCCGGATGGGGCAGTGCTCGTCGCGGTTCTTGAATTCGTCGCAATAGCCCAGCGGCACGCACTTGGGCGCAAGGAACGAGCCCAGGAACGGCGAGACCGTGAAGATCTCGTGCCGGATCAGCTGGAAGAGCCGGCGGATCTCCCATTGCGCCATCGTGCACAGGCGCAGGCCGGACATATGGATGAGTGCCCGGAGATTCGTGGTCATGACGAGGTTGGTCCGGGTGGCGTTCGGGAAGACGAACCGCGCGTCCTCGCCCGGGATCCCTGCCGCCAGCATCTCCCCGTAGAGCTCGAGGGCGCCTTCGTTCTGCGCCTCGAACCGTTCGCGCAGGCCCGGATCGCCCTCGATGATCGAGATCGGCTCCATCGTGGCTGCGCCCTTGTACTTGACGTAGCGCTGGCTCTGCTGGTCGAACGCCACCCCGGCGCGGTGGCGCACGAGCTGGTGCGATAGCGTCCGCGAGACCCCGGTGATCGCGAAGGTGAAGACGATGTGCTCGATCGTGGAGCCGTGCCCGGACTCGATCACCGACGAGATCAGCTTCTGCATCTTCAGTGGGTCGAAATCGCCCGCGACCGCCCGCCGGTAGATCTCTTCGGGCGGCTCCTCCGAGTAGCACGTCCGGCACGCCGTATAGATGATCGGCACGTACGAGCGCTCGACGATATCGCGGTCCGGGAAGAGCAGCGTGACCTTCATGCCGAGGTCGCGCCGACCCGGGTTCTTGGGAATCGTGGAGGTCGAAGTCTGGCTCGTCATCGAGACGCCAGTCTACCCGCGCGGAGCCGGCGCGGTCCGCGCGTCGTTCCCGTCAGCCCGCTGTGCCGTGGTGCTCGCTCTCCGGAGGCGACCCGACGAGCGCGTAGTCGATCGCCTCGTCGAGGGTCATCGCCGCGCCCTCCGCGCCATAGCGCGCGATGTCCTCGGGCGACATGACCGTGCGGACGCTCTGGCGTGCGGTGAGTTCGAAGGTGTCCTCGACGAAGCTGGCCAGGCCCGCACCGGTCTCCCGGGTCAGGACGCGCGCCGCGCCGCGGAGCCGGGCCGCGCGGGGGAGATCGCCATCGGCCACCGCGATGGCCGACATGTCATCGAGGGTCAGGGTGAGACCGGCGGCGTCGCCGGCGGCGTGGAAATGGCGGATGGCGTGTGCGACCTGGACGCGTGACTCTTCGACATCGCCGTTGCGGAGGAGCGCCGTCCCCAGCATGTGCTCCGACCACGCCTCCATCGTCCGATCGCCGAGGGACTGGAACAGCGCGAGTGCCGCGCGGACCTCGGGTGCGCCATTGCCGGGCGCGCCGCGGAAATAGTGGCGATTGCCGAGCCCCCACAGCGCGTTGGCCTCGCCGAGCGCGTCGCCAAGCCCGTGGAAGCGACGCTGCGCCTCCTCGAGATAGCCGAGTCCCTTCAGGTCAAGCGCCGTGACTTCGGGTGTCGCGTCGCCGGGCGGCGGGAGCGCCGAACTGAACGATGCGTTGTAGTACGCGTTGGCGATCTCGCGTTCGTCGCCGATGGCGAGCCACAGATCGAGCGCCTCCTGGTAGTGGACGGTCATCTCCGGGACGTCGCCCTGCCACCAGCACGCACCGCCGAGCGCCTCCATGAGCTTCGCCCGGAGGCGCGGGTCCGTCCGTGACCAGGGCGCGCCCGCCATCGCCTCGAGCCGACGCCTGGCCTCCCCGAGATGGCCGTGCTTCTGCCAGAACCGCCACAGCGCGAAGGCGGTCCCGATGGCGGTGTCGGGGTCGGGGACCGCGACGGCGCGGTCGAGGACGGCGCGGATATCGTCGTGCTGCCACTCCAGCCGGTCGAGCCAGCGACGCTGGTCCTCGCCCGACAGATGCGCGGCCGCTTCCTCCGCGATGGCGCGGTAGTGGGCCGTGTGCCGGCGCTCCACCTCGGCCGTCTCGCCGGCATCGGCCAGACGCTCGGCCGCGAACTCGCGGATCGTGACGAGCAGGCGGAAGAGCGGCTCGCCATCCGCCGACTCCTCCACCCGGGCGAGACTCTGGTCGGCGAGGGCGAGCATCCCCTCGGTCACGTCGCCCCCGACCTCACCTGCCGGACCGCAGACCACCTCCACGGATGCAACGTCGAACGCGCCGGCGAAGACCGACGACCGGGCGAGCAGTCGCCGCGCTCCGTCGTCGAGCAGGTCGAAGCTCCACGCGATCGCGCCACGCAACGTCTGCTGGCGCGCCGACAGGTCGCGGCCGCCGGCGGCCAGGACATCGAGCTGGTGTTCGAGGCGGCTCAGGATGGCGTCGGGGGAGAGCAGCTTGACCCTGGCGGCGGCGAGTTCGATGGCGAGTGGCATCCCATGGAGGCGCGCCGCGATCGCGGCTACGGCCGGGGCATTCTCGTTGGTGACGCTGAACGCGGGCCGGACGGCACGGGCACGGTCGATGAACAGGCGGACCGCCGGATATGTCCCGATGGCGTCCGCGTCTAGATCGCGCACCGCGCCAGGGAGCTGCATCCGCTCGATGCCCGACAGCTGGCCAGGGTCCGGCGGGACGGGCAGACCAGGGACCGGGTACTCCTGCTCCCCGGAGATACGGAGCGCGGCCCGGCTTGTGGCGATGATGCTGAGCTCCGGCGCACCCTTGATCAGCTCGCCGACGATCGGTGCGGCCTCGATGACCTGTTCGACATTGTCCAGGACCAGCAGGACGCGACGTGCGGCCAGCCATTCGCCGAGGATCTCCGCGATGGGCCGATTGCCACTCTCGATGAGCCCGACCGCCATCGCGATGCGTGGCGCGACGAGCATCGGGTCCCGTATCGGCTCGAGGGGAACGAAGAAGACGCCACCCGGAAAGCGCTCGGCGATCGATGCAGCCAGTTCGAGCGACAGCCGGGTCTTGCCCGTGCCGCCCGGACCGGTGAGGGTCAGGAGCCGGGTGGTCTCGAGGAGCTCGCGCGCGGCAGCAAGTTCCTCGGCGCGTCCGATGAAGGTCGTCAGCTGGGTCGGCAGATTGGACGGCCGCACTTCGAGCGTCGTTGGTGGCGGGAAGGCGCTCTGCAGGCCGTCGATATCCACCTGCACGAGGCGCTCCGGAGCGGACAGGTCGCGCAGGCGGAATTCGCCGAGGTCGCGCAGCGTCACCCCGGGCGGGAGGGTGCTCGCGACCAGTGCCCGCGTGGCGTCGCTGACGAGGATCTGCCCACCGTGCGCCGCGGCCGCGATGCGCGCCGCCCGGTTGATGTCCAGGCCGACCAATGAGCCGCCGGCCGTCGCGGGTTCACCGGTGTGCATCCCCATCCGCACGCGGACGGGCGCGTCATCGGGCCACGGTTCCGCAGCGAGCGACCGTTGCGCCGCCACCGCCGCCGCGAGGGCCGCCCGAGCGCCCGCGAACAGGACGAAGAATGAATCGCCTTCGGTGCCTTGCTCATCGCCGCCGGCCTGTGTGATGGCCGCCCGCATCAGTTCGCGCTGGCGTTCGCGCAGCACGCCGTAGCGCGTGGTCCCGATCCGCTCCTCGAGGCGCGTGGAGCCCTCGATGTCGCTGAAGAGGAACGTCGCGGTGCCGGGTGGTGCGGCCTGCACGTCCGTCATGGGATGCGGCTCCTGGTCACGGTCAGTGATGTGCCCCGTCCGTCAGGTCGCGGATCCGGGTCGCCAGCCCGCGCATCACCGCGAGGGCGACCGCCGGCTGTTCGCGGACGACAGCCTCGAAGTCCCACGACGCCAGGGCCAGGCAGATCGTCGGTCCATCGGCGACCACGCCGGCGACCCGCGGCCTGCCATCGAGCACCGACAGCTCCCCGAAGAACTCGCCTGGGCCGAGGTGCGCGATGGCCGCCCCGTCGCGGATCACGGTCGCTGCACCCTGCACCACCACGAAGAACCCGGTCCCGATCTCGCCCTGGCGGGCGATGACCTGACCCGGCGTCGCATCGATCTCGACGGCCCGCGCGGCGATCCGGGCCATCCCGTCGGCGTCGATACCCGCGAACAACGGCGTTGCGCCAAGCAGTTCCGCGCGGCGTTCCGGGGTCAGGGTCATCGGGTCCCTCCATGCGGCTTGGAGGTCATGCTGCGCCGCGCCGGACACCAGCGTCAACCGGCGCATGCGGGGCCGGCCATGTCGCAGCTCCGGCACGCCGCGGGCCGCGGTCTGGCACGATGGGCGCGAACGGCGGCGCCCGCCCGCCCGATACCGTGAGGAACCTCGAGGATGGCCGGTCGCGAGGAGCTGATCGACGCGATCGCCGGGTTCGGCCTGTTCGCCGATCTGCCTGGTCCGCAGCTCGAGCGGATCGCCCACATCTTCGAGGAAGTCACCTTCACGGCCAACGAACGCATCCTCCGCCAGGGGATGACCGGCTCCGGCTTCTACATCGTCCTGGAGGGCGAGGCGTCGGTGGTCGTCGACGGTACCGAGCGCGCCCGTCTCGCGCGCGGCGACTTCTTCGGCGAGGTCTCCATCCTGCTCGGCGAATCGCCCATCGCCGACATCGTGGCGATCACCACGCTGCGCTGCCTGCTCCTCGGTGGTGATGCCGTGGAGACGTTCCTGATCGGCAACCCGCGCGTGATGTACCGGATGCTCCAGGCGCAGGCGCGCCGGCTGCGGGCGGCCAATCGATGGCGGAGCTGACCCGTCCGTTCCCGCCCGGGACCTATCGTGTCATCGTCATCGGCAGCGGGCCTGGTGGTCTCCAGGTCGCCTACTCGCTGCGCCGGCTGGGGGTCGTCGCGGCCGTCCTGTCGGCGGATCCGTCGCCGGGCGGGATGTTCCGCACGTGGCCGTTCTTCCAGCGACTCCTGTCGTGGACCAAGCCGCACGCGCCCGTCGCCCGCGAGACCCGGACCTACCAGCGCTACGACTGGAACAGTCTGCTGGGCGACGAGCCCGAGACGACGGCACTCGCGCCAGGGTTCATGGACGGCACCTCCTACTTCCCGTCGCGACCCGAGATGGAGGCGAACCTGGCGGCCTTCGCCGAGCGCGCGCAGCTCGACGTGCGCTACGACTGCCGCTGGACCGGTACGCGGCTGCTCGAAGGCGAACCGGACGGCGCCCGGTTCGAGGTCCAGACCAGCGACGGGACGTATCGCTGTACGGACCTGATCCTCGCGGTCGGTGTCGCGGAGCCCTACACCCCACCGGGGCCGGGCCGCGAACTGGCGCACCACTACGCCGATGTGCGACCCGTCGAGACCTATGCCGGCCGCCGCGTGCTCCTGATCGGGAAGCAGAACTCCGGGTTCGAGCTGGCCAACGGCCTGCTCGCCTGGGCTCGTCAGATCGTCCTCGTCTCGCCATCGAAGACCAAGCTGTCGGTCGATACCCGTTCGCTGGTCGGCGTCCGGGCGCGCTACGTCCAGCCGTTCGAGGATCACGTGCTCGGTGGAGGGGTCTCGATCCTCGACGCCGCGATCGATCGACTCGAACGCACCACGGACGGCTCGATCGTGGTGCACCTGCGGCGCACCGACATCGAGGGTGATCTGGCCATCGAGGTGGACGATGTCATCTCGGCGACCGGGTTCGTGGCACCGCTGGGGGACCTCCCGGACCTTGGACTGACCACATTCGGGGCGAGCAGGCTGCCCGTCGTGACGCCCTGGTGGGAGAGCGCCAGCGTTCCCGGGATCCACGTGGCCGGGACCCTGGGACAGGCTGCCAAGGGCCTCCAGCGCCACGGCATCCCGGCGAATTCGGGGGCCGTCCACGGCGCTCGGTACAACGCCCGGGCGCTCGCAGGCCATCTGGCCGAGACCACATTCGGGGTGACGCCGGAACGCGCGCGTCTCGCGCCGGACCAGGTCGTGCCGTTCGTCGTCCGTGAGCTCAGTGAGGCGCCCGAGCTCTTCCATCAGCGCGGCTATCTCGCCCGCGTCCTCGTGGGCGATCCGTCCGGTGGGCTTCGCGACGACGGGGTGCAGCCGCTGGCCCACGCCCTGGACGGTGGCGGCGCCGATGCCCTCGCGTTCACCCTGGAGGCGGACGGCAGTGGCGCCATCTACCCCGTGCTGTTCACCCGCCAGGCTGGCAAGATCACCGAACGGACCATCGAACCGAACGTGCTGGCCGACTACGACACGGACGACGCCCGCGCGGTGGTCACCGAGATGGCCCGTCTCATCGAACCGGCGATCGCGACCCGTCGGTAGTCCGGACGGGCGTCGGCCACGCCGCGAGACGACGGACGACGGACCAGCCTCAGACGAGCTGGCGCGGGATGCGTTCGCGCCAGGAGCGGTCGAAGAACCGGTCGCCATCGAGGTCGACGGTCAATTCCAGCGAGACATCGAACGCCGCGACATCGCTGGCCTGGAGGCTGTGGGCGCGGATCTCGATCGAATGACCCGTCTCGCCCCAGCGATACACGACGTCGGCATCGAGCGTGGCCACGGCGGGATCGCGATCCGACGCCGTCAGCCGCAACGTCTCCGCGGCATACAGCCGTCGGCCGTCCTCGAGGATGTCCTCGCCGCCGTCGTGGATGGTGACGGTGACCGTCCCGGCGATCACGTCCTCCTCGATCGTCCAGCTCGGCCGGTCGGACGACCCCCCGCCTCCGACGTCGCGCAGATCCGGTGGCGTGGTCTTGAAGGCCGGGACCGGTCGATCGCCCGGACCGCCCGCCGGGGGGATCACGGGGAGCTCGATCCGCGATGGCGTGGCGCTTCCGCGATGGAGCGAGAACGTGGCGGGGTACGGCGATGGCCAGATCACCGGCCAGGCCGACGATGCCACGGAGACCCGGATCCGATGGCCGGGTTCGAAGCGGTAGCCGGCGTGACGCAAGGGCACGCGCACCTCGACCAGCTCCCCGGGGACGAGCGGTTCCGGCTCGGTGTCCGAGCGACGATGGGTGAGGTTCAGGATCCCGGCACTCACCCACGACGAGACGCCGTCGGGTGCCACGTCGCTGAGGCGGACGACGGCAGTCGCGACCGGTGCATCGACCGTCAGATAGAGGACGACGACCGGCTCGCCGAGGATCGAGATCGGCTCGACCAGGGCCGCGCTGGTAAAGGTCGGCCCCAGCACCTCGTCGGGTCGGAGGTCGCGGGCGAGACCGTTCGGGATCCCGCCGGCGCCCCACGACAGGCTGCCGTGCGTGCCCACCGTCGCCCGATGTCGATAGCTGTCGATGCCAGGGGTCACGGTCGCTCGCTCGACCAGGCCACCGACCAGCGGTCCCGCCCCGCCCTCGAACAGCCACTGCCGGATGCGCGTCGCCGGATGCGGGAATGCGCTCGTCGCCCGCCAGCGACCGGGCCACTCCCCTGGGAATGGCTCCGGCTCGGCGTAGTCGCGCTCGAACCAGACCACCGCCGATTCGTCGTCGAGGCCGTTGGCCATGCCCTTGAGCCAGCGGTCGAAGAACCGAACCACCTCGTGCAGTTCGTCGAGGTTCGGCCCGGGTGGCGAATCGCTGGGCCAGCCATGGACCCAGTTGCCGACCAGCGTCCGGGTGGGTGCGCTGCATCGCGCCTGCATCCGGAATGCCGCGTCGACGTACGAATCGCACCAGCCGCCGACGCTGAGGATCGCAGCATCGATCCCGTCGTAGTCGGGGGCCAGCGATCCGGACCGCCAGTACGGACCGTCGGTCTGCCGGCGGACCCACTCGATGAGCCAGGGCGGCGTCGCTTCCAGCCGCGCCCGCCACTCGTCTAGCCAGCCCTCCCCACGGAACCCGGCGTCGGGCGGCATCGCGTTCATCGCCACCTGGCTGACCGCGTACTGCGACAGTTCGCTCCCCGTGACGCAGCCACCGATCAGGTGGACATCGGTGCGATACCGGTCGTCGGTGGCCTGGAACGGGACGATCGCACGGAGGCTCGGTGGCCGCAGCTTCGCCACCTGGATCGCTGTGAAGCCGCCGTAGCTGATGCCCCACATGCCGACCGCCCCCGTGCTCCACGGCTGGGCCGCCAGCCAGCCCGCCAGTTCGGCGCCGTCGAGCGTCTCCGCCTCCGTGTACTCATCGAGCGCGATCCCACCCGACGACCCTGTGCCACGGACGTCGACCCGACAGAACGCGTAGCCGCGGGCGGCGAACCACTCGCCTCGACTGGTATCGGCGTTGCGCCGCCAGTTGTCCTTCCCGTACGGGATCATCTCGAGGATGGCCGGGACCCGCGCGTCATCGGTCGGGCGCCAGATATTCGCGGACAGCTCGATCCCGTCGCGCATCGGGATCCGGATATCCCAATGGACCGCGGGTTCACGGGTCGGCGGGCTGGTCGGTCGGACGTCGGGCATCGTCGGCCGAGTCTACGATTCGCGGGACGCGTCGCGACGGGGACTCCCGTCGCGTGCGACGATGCGGCCATGCCCGAACCACTCGACGCCGCGACGCCGGACTCGCTCGAACCGCCCGTCGAACCCGGTGTCTTCACCCGGCTGACCCGTCGCGTGGCCTACGAGAACCCGTGGGTGACGATCTATCACGACGAGGTCACCCGGCCCGACGGCAGCCCCGGGATCTACGGGGTCGTCCACTTCGCGAACCTGGCGGCCGGCGTCGTGGCGATCGATGACGCGGATCGCGTGGTCCTCGTCGGCCAGCACCGGTACACGATGGGTGCCTTCGCGTGGGAGATCCCCGAGGGCGGCGTCCCGGCTGGCGAATCCGCACTCGAGGGTGCGCAACGGGAACTCCGCGAGGAGACCGGGGTCGAAGCCGCCGAATGGCGCGAACTGTTGCGCGCAGAGCTGTCGAACTCGGTCTCCGACGAGGTCGCCGTCCTTTTCCTGGCGACCGGCCTGACCCATGGCGACGCCGAGCCCGAACCGTCCGAGTCGTTGACGATCCGATGGGTGCCGTTCGAGGAGGTGCTGGCGATGACGCTCGATGGCCGGATCCTCGACGCGATGTCGGTCCTGGCGATCCAGCGCGTCGCGCTGGCCCGAGCAGGCGCAGCGCCGACCGGCGCCCCGATCAGGCCCGACGACCCCATCCCTCCGGAGTCGCCACGATGACCGAGCTCCACGTCCTGCGCGTCTTCCTCGGACCCGCCGGCACCGGTGGCAACCCGCTCGGGATCGTCCACGACGGCGCCGCGGTGCCGCCAGCGGATCGGTTGGCCACTGCCGCCCGACTCGGCTTCAGCGAGACCGTCTTCATCGACGACATCGGGGACGCCAGCGCGACGATCCGAATCTTCACCCCCGGCCGTGAATTGCCGTTCGCCGGTCATCCGACGGTCGGCACCTCGTGGTTCCTGCGCGAGCGCGGGACGCCGGTCACGGTGTTGCACTGTCCGGCTGGCGATGTCGGCACGTGGCCGGACGACGGCCTGACATGGATCCGCGCTCGGCCGGCCTGGGTTCATGAGATCGACGCCCGCCAGCACGCCAGCCCGGCCGAGGTCGAGGCACTGCCCGCCGGGACGATCGGCGACCCAAGTCACTACGACTGGGCCTGGATCGACGACACCGCCGGCATCATCCGGGCGCGCTACTTCCCGACGGAATTCGGGATCGTCGAGGATGAAGCGACCGGGGCCGCGGCGGTGATCATGGGCGGACGGCTCGGGCGTGATCTCACGATCCGCCAAGGGGTCGGCTCCGAGCTCTACGTTCGCCCCGACCTCCGGGCAGGCACGGTGGCGGTCGGTGGCCGGGTGGTGCTGGTCGAGGTCCGGGACCTGTGACCATCGACCGCCGCGAGTGGGACGTCATCGTCGTCGGGCTGGGTGCGCTCGGATCGGGTTCGGCGTACTGGGCGAGCACGCACCCGGGGGCTCGGGTCCTCGGTCTTGAGCAGTTCGCCTTCGGCCACGACAACGGCGCCTCTGCCGACCACAGCCGGATCATCCGGCTCTCGTATCACCGCCCCGACTATGTCCGCCTCGCCAAGCGTGCCTACGAGACGTGGGCTGCCGTGGAGGCCGAATCGGGCGAGCGGATCGTGACCGTGACCGGCGGCCTGGACCTGTGGCCGGCCGATCCGGCGATCCCCAGGCTCGACTACACGGACAGCCTCACGGCCGAGGACGTGCCCTACGAACTGCTCGACGCCGCCGAGGTGATGCGTCGCTGGCCGCAATGGCGGCTCACGGACGACACCACCGCGATGTGGCAAGTGCAGGGCGGCCTGGCCGATCCCTACAAGGGCAATGCCGCGCACCGCCGTCTGGCTGCCACGCGTGGCGCGACGCTGGTCGACCGCTCGCCTGTCACGTCCGTCCGCGAGGTCGCGGGGGAGCTGGAGGTCACGGTCGCGGGAGGCACGCTCGCCGGGGTCCATCGGGCGCACCGGGTCATCGTGGCCGCCGACGCCTGGACGAACCGACTGCTCGAACCGTTCGGTCGGCGGCTGCCGCTGACCACCACAAAGGAGCAGGTGACCTACGTCGCGGCCGCGGACCCGGCCGCTTTTGCGCCTGATCGGTTCCCGGTCTGGATCTGGATGGACGAGCCGTCGTTCTACGGCTTCCCGACCTATGGGGAGGCCGGGCCGAAGGCCGCCCAGGACTGCGGCGGTCAGCCCACCACGCCGGAGACGCGCACATTCGAGCGTGACGAGGCCGCCCACGCCCGCGTGAAGGCGTTCCTCGCCGAGCATCTGCCCGGCGCTGTCGGGCCGGACATCTACACCAAGACGTGCCTGTACACCCTGACCCCGGACCGCGACTTCGTCGTCGACCAGGTCCCGGAGGCACGCGGTATCACGGTCCTGCTTGGCGCAGCGCATGCGTTCAAGTTCGCCTCGGTCCTGGGTCGCATCGCCGCGGAGCTGAGCTTCGACGGATCGACCCCGTCGGCAGGGGAGCTCGAAGCCTTCGCCATCGACCGGCCGATCCTGCTGGAGCCCGATCCCGCGACGTCCTGGATGGTCTGACGGTCCGTCCTGCGGACCGCCCTTGCGCAATCACGGCCGCCTGTGCCACCGTACGCCCACTCGACCGAGGTTCAGCGCGGATGTCCGGGGAGGCTACGGGCTCCGCATGAGGAGGACTCGATGCGCCGTCTGCCCCTGCGCGCGAAGTTTGTCCGGTTCACGGGAGCCGGCGCCCTGATCGCGACCCTCCTGCTGCCGAGTGCGGCACCCGCCCTGGCGGCGGATCCTGTCGTCCTGCGCGTCGGAACGACGCAGGACCTCGATTCGCTCAACCCGTACGCGACGCTGCTCGTCGTCGGGTACGAGGTCTTCGGCCTCACCTACAACTACATGGTCGACACCGGTCCGAACCTCGAGCCTGTCCCCGGCTTCGCCGACAAATGGGAACGCGCGGCCGACGGCCATTCCTGGACCTTCCATATCCGCGACGGGATGAAGTGGTCGGACGGTCAGCCCGCCACGTCCGCCGATGCCTGCTTCTCATGGCAGCTCGGGCTCGACGCCCTCAAGGCCGGAGCATCGCTCGGCGCCGGCTACCTCGAACCGTCCATGACCGACGCCGGTCTGACCAAGATCTCGTGCCCCGATCCCTCGACGCTGATCGCCTACACGGACGATGCATCGGACCGGATCCTGCAGGTCTCGCTGCCGGTCATCCCCCAGCACATCTGGGGCAAGGAGACCTACAAGACCATCGGCAAGGCCAAGTTCCAGGGGCCGCTCGTCGGGACCGGGCCGTATCTGACGGTCGATTGGCAGACCGGCCAGTTCATCCGCTTGAAGCGGAATGCGACCTACTGGGGCCAGCAGGGCTTCGAGGACGAGGTCGACATCGTCATCTACAAGAAGCCCGAGACGATGGTCCAGGCGCTCAAGGCCGGAGAACTCGACTACGCGCACGGCCCGAACGCCGACCAGCTGAACCAGCTCAAGACCGACCCGAACATCGTCACCGTGGCAGGCAGCGCCAACGGCTGGACCCAGCTGGCCTTCAACGAATACGGCGCCAGCAACGGCAAGACCATCCCGAAGGGCGGTCCTTCCACGAAGGCCCTCCTCGACCCGGCGTTCCGTGATGCCCTCGGCTACGCCGTCGACCGCCAGACCCTGGTGGACAAGGTGCTCGGAGGCTATGGCGTCGTCGGCAGCACGATCGTGCCGCCCGTCCTGACCCAATGGCATGTCGACCCGGATCATCCGCGAACCTTCGATATCGCTATGGCGAAATCGAAGCTGGATGCCGCCGGCTATCCGCTCGATGCGAACGGGAACCGGCTCGACAAGCAGGGCAAGGCCATCAACCTGCGGCTCTACATGCCCGATTCGGACCCGGACTATCCCAAGGCGGCCCAATTCATCGCCGACTGGTACGGCCAGTTGGGGATCAAGGTCACCACCCAGGTCCAGAGCTCGGCGACTCTCGGTGAGACGATCCTGCCGCCCGAGGCCGATCCGCCGGGCACGGCTAACTACGACATCGAGCTGTGGGGCTGGAGCGGCGGCGTCGATCCCAATGGGTTGCTGAACATCTTCGAGTGCAAGGCGATCGGCACCTCGTCCGACAGCCAGTACTGCGACCCGGCCTACGACACGATGTACGCCGACCAGTTGAAGGCCCCGACGAACGAGGCGCGAAAGGTGATCCTCGCGCAGATGCAGAACAAGATCTACGACGAGGCTGTCTACGACATCCTCTACTACGACGCGAATACCGAGGCGTACCGGACCGACCGATTCGCCGGCTGGGCCAATCAGCCGGTCGCCAACGGCGAGCCCTTCTTCACCTACAGCACGCTCCAGTACACGAAGCTGACCGACGCCAAGGCAACGCCGACGCCCGCGCCGGCCACACCGGTGCCGTCGGTCGCCCCGGGTGCCTCGGCCGCGCCGTCCGCCGCGCCGGTCGCGACCCCGACACCGAGTGCCGCTCCAGCCGACTCGTCGTCATCGGGCTCCAGCACGCCGCTGATCATCGGGATCGTCATCGGGATCCTGGTCATCGGTGCCGGGCTGATGCTCAGCCGCCGACGGAGCGCGGCCAAGGACGAGGACGACGAATGAGCATGGGTGGTCGCGCGAACCCCGTCTGTGCCGAGCTTCCGGGTCGCGCCCGCGCGACCCGGACGAACGGGTAGCCACCGACCCAGATGAGCGGTCGCTACCTCGGGCGCAAGCTCGCCGGGGCGTTGCTGACGATCGTGGCGATCGTCGTGCTCAATTTCATCCTGTTCCGGATGATGCCGGGGTCGCCGGACCGGGTGCTGCTGCGCAACCAGTACCTGACCCAGGAGAAGATCGACGAGGTCCGGGCCGAGTGGGGCCTCGACAAGCCGCTCATCCCTGACCAGATGGTCGCGTATCTGGAGAGCACCGCCGCGGGCGACCTCGGCTATTCGTTCTTCTTCCGGGGCACCCCGGTGACCGACGTGATCGGGCAGCGGTTCTGGCCGACGATCCTGCTGATCGGTTTCGGCGAGATGATCTCGATCGTCGTGGGGCTGGCGCTCGGGTCCTACGCGGGCTGGCGACGCGGCGGCTATACCGACCGCATCGGTAGTGGCATCAGCCTGATCCTGTATTCGATGCCGTACTTCGTCATCGGCTTCCCGCTCATCATCATCTTCGCGGCCGGGCTCCATTGGTTTCCGACGTCCGGGATGCTGACGGTGGGTCAGACATACGCCTCGTTCCTTGACCAGCTCATCGACTTCGGGCGGCACCTCGTGCTGCCTCTGACGACCGTGTCGCTGGGGCTGATCGGCGGGTACTCGATCATCATGCGGTCCTCGATCATCGAGACACGGTCCGAGGACTACATCACGACTGCCCGCGCCAAGGGCATCACCGACGATCGGATCCTGCGCAGCCACGCCTTCCCCAACGCGATGCTGCCGATGGTCACGATCATCGCCATCAACCTTGGCTACGTCGTGGCCGGGGCGATCACCGCCGAGGTGGTCTTCAACTGGCCCGGCCTCGGGACCCTGAGCGTCGACGCGCTCGCCTCGCGCGACTACCCGGTCCTCGAAGGGGTCTTCCTCCTGCTGTCCGTCACGGTGGTCGTGTGCAACCTGATCGCGGACCTCGTGTACGGGTTCCTTGATCCGCGGGTTCGAGCATGACCCTCAAGGCGCCCGCGACCCCGCCGCCCGCCATCGCCACCAACCTGCGCGCCGAGCGCTGGCGTCTTCGGCTGATGGGGGCGCGGAGTTTCATGGGACGGTTCGGCGGTCGCGCCGACGGACTCCTGGGGCTCGGGATCCTGATCGTCTTCGCGGTGGTGGCCATCGCACCTCAGGTGTTCGTCGGACCCCTGCAGACCGTCACCACCGCCACGGGGACCAGCCTCGAGCCGCCGTCGGCGACGCACATCTTCGGCACCGACGAACTCGGCCGCGACATGCTCAACCTGACCGTCCACGGGGCGCGGATCTCGATGTCCATCGGGTTGCTGGCCACGCTGATCACGATCGTGTTCGGCGCCGTCATCGGCGTGGTCTCAGGGTTCATCGGCGGTCGCGTCGACGTCATCCTCATGCGCCTGACTGACTTCTTCCTCGTCCTGCCGACGTTCGTGCTCGCGATCATCCTGGCGCCCGTGATCCTCGACATCATCGGCGTGGACGCCGAGCTCTTCGGGATGCGGGCCACCCTGCTTGTCATCGTCGTGGTCATCGGCGTGACCTCGTGGGCGACGACCGCCCGGATCATCCGGTCGCAGACGCTCTCGATCCGAGAGCGGATGTTCGTCGACCGGGCGCGTGTGATCGGGAGCGGCCCGGGCCACATCATGCGGCGCCACATCTTTCCGAACGTCGTCAACCTCATCGTGGCGCAGTCCGTGATCACCTTCGCGTCCGCGGTCTTCACCGAGACGAGCCTCTCGTTCATCGGTCTCGGCGATCCGTTCTCGCCCTCGTGGGGCCAATTGCTCGATGCCGCAGAGAGCGCCGCGGCACCAAGTCTCGGGGCCTGGTGGTATATCGCCCCGCCGGCGGTGTGCGTCGTGCTGGTGGTCCTCAGCTTCACCCTCGTCGGCAACGCGCTCGACGATATCCTCAATCCGAAGTCGGGGACCCGCCGATGACCGACCCGCGCGAAGAGCTCCGACTCGCCGACGACCTGCGCGCCGCGGGTCAGGGTGCGCGGAACGAAGACGTCGAGGATGCCCTGGCCGGGGTGCGTGCCCAGGAGACTGAGCTCGCCTCGGAGCGGGATGCCCGACGTGCCCGGGCCGATGACGCCGATCGGGCCGGGATGGCGGCCATCCGCGGTCGACGACAGTGGCCGCTCCCGAGGCTGGCCGACCCGGCCGCTCCGTTGCTGGTCGTCAAGGATCTGCGGACGCACTTCAAACTGAAGGACGGCTGGGTCCGGGCAGTCGATGGCGTCAGCTTCCGGCTCAATGATGGCGAAGCGCTGGGGCTGGCCGGCGAATCGGGCTGCGGCAAGACGACCACGGCACTCTCGATGGTGCGCCTGCTGCCCAGCAACGCCCGCATCCGCAAGGGGAGCAGCATCGAGCTGTTCGGGATCGATCTTGTGCCGAAGACCGAGGACCAGTTGCGGCGCTACCGCTGGCGCGAGATCAGCATCGTGTTCCAGGGTGCGATGAACGCGCTCAATCCCGTGCGCCGCATCGGCGAGCAGATCGCCGAACCGATCGAGATCCGGCTGCACGAGCCGAAGGACAAGGCGCGCCGACGAGCGGGGGAGCTGCTGGAACTGGTCGGCATCCCGCGCAAGCGGGCCGAGGCGTATCCGCACGAGCTGTCCGGCGGGATGCGCCAGCGCGCGATGATCGCGATGGCCCTGGCCTGCGATCCGGCGATCGTCATCGGCGACGAGCCGACGACCGCCCTCGACGTCATGGTCCAGGCCCAGATCCTGCAGCTGCTCGAACGGCTGCGCAAGGAGCTGGGGCTCTCCCTGATGCTCATCACCCACGACCTCTCGGTCATCGCCGAGACCTGCGATCGGACCCTGATCATGTACGCGGGCAAGGTGGCCGAGGAAGGTCCGGTCAGCCGCATCTTCACCGCCCCGCGACACCCGTATACGGCAAAGCTCCTGGGCGCATTCCCGAACATCCAGGCCGATCGACGCACGCTCGATACGATCCCTGGGCTGCCGCCTGACCTGCGCGAGCCGCCCTCGGGCTGCCGCTTCCATCCACGCTGCCCGGTGGCGATGGCCGTCTGCAAGGAGGTCGTGCCGCCCGAGGTGATCTTCCCGGATGGGGTCCGCGTGGCGTGCCATCTTCATCCGGCGGGTGCGAATGGCGGGGTGCTGATCAGCGCGGATGACGTGGCCCGCCGTGCCGCGACCAACGTGCCGGCTGCATCGGTGCCCCCCGCCGTGACGACCCCATCGAGCGTCGTGGCATGACAGAGCTGCTCCGGGCGGACGGCCTGCAGGTCCACTTCCCGATCCGCGGCGGCGTCCTGGATACACTCCAGGGCAAGTCGAAGGGCGCGATCCGTGCGGTCGACGGCATCGACCTTGCGCTCCAGCGCGGGGAGGTGCTGGCGTTGGTGGGCGAGTCCGGGTCCGGCAAGACCACCACGGGACGGGTCATCGTCAAGCTGACCCGTCAGACCGCCGGCACGATCACCTTCGATGGCAACGACGTCTCGAACCTGTGGGGCACGAAGAACCTGCGGGAATACCGCCGTCGGGTCCAGTTGATCTTCCAGGACCCGTACGAGACGCTCAACCCGAAGCAGACCATCCATGACTTCGTCGCCGAACCGCTCGAGGTCAACGGGCTGGCACCGCGTCTCGCGGATCGTGAGGCACGCGTCCGAGCGGCGCTGGAGTCAGCCGGCCTCCCCGCGGACTTCGCGTTCCGCTTCCCGCATGAGCTGTCCGGTGGCCAGCGACAGCGCGTGGTCATCGCCGGCGCCCTGGTGATGGGACCGGACCTGGTCGTCGCCGACGAGCCCGTCTCGATGCTCGATGTCTCGATCCGGACCGAGCTGCTGCGGCTGATGCTGGACCTGCGCCAGGAACGTGGACTGACCTATCTCTTCATCACCCACGACCTCTCGCTCGCCTGGGTGATCGCGGACCGGATCGCCGTGATGTACCTCGGGAAGATCATGGAGATCGGCCCGGCCGATCGCGTGATCCGTCAGGCCCGTCACCCCTACACCGCGGCCCTCGTCTCGGTCTCGCCGACCCCGGAGCCCCCGACCGGCGACGGTCCGCACCGCACGATCCTCGTCGGCGAGACGCCGGACGCCGCGAAGATCCCATCCGGGTGCCGGTTCCACCCGCGCTGTCCGCTGGCGTTCGCTCGTTGCACCACCGATGAGCCGCCGCTCTTCGACGTCGGCGGCGGTCAGCAGGCCGCGTGCTGGCTGGCCGAGGGCGGAAAGCAGCTCCCGGTCATGCCGATCACCGGCGACCTGGCGTTGCCCGCCGAACTCCCGGTCGCGCCCGCTGGTTGACCGCAGGCCCGGCGCGTCCGGCCCTAGGCGGTCCTAGGCGGTGTCACCGCCGCCGTCCACGGCGCGATAGACGGCCCAGCCGAGGACAGCGCCGACGACCGGTCCGACGAGGTAGATCCACAGCACGCTCAGATCGCCTCCGACCAGCGCCGACCCGATCGAGCGGGCCGGGTTGACCGACGCGCCGCTGAGGGTCGCCGTCGCGAAATGGATCGCCACCAGCGTGAGCGGGATCGCCAGCGGCGCCAGGGCCGGGGCGCGCTTCGTGGACGCGAGGATGACGGCGATGAACCCGGCGGTGAACACCACTTCCAGGATCAGCGCTCCCACCTGCGAGACTCCTGTGCCTGGCGCAGTGATGCCAGCCTTCACGGCGGCCTGGCTGATCGCGACCAGGATCACGAGACCGGCGGCGATGGCGCCCACCACCTGGGCAACGATGTAGCCGACCGCGTCGGTGATCTCGGTCCGTCCGTCCAGGACCATGGCGATGGTGACGGCCGGGTTGAAGTGACCGCCCGAGACGTGCCCGAACGCGAAGATCGCCGCGAGCAGACCGAACCCGAAGGCGAACGGCACCACCAGCAGTCCCGGCGCGCCGCCGGACGCTCCGATCGCGGCCACGGATCCGTAGCCGATCGTGAAGAACAGGAATGTGCCGACGAATTCGGCGAGATAGGCCCGGGTGTTCATGCTCCCTCCGTCGCCCCCTGATGTGGACGACACACGATACCCACCCGCGCGCCCATCGCGGGACCCATATCGCATCCCACGGGCCATCCCGCAACGCGGTGCCGGCGACGGATACCATCGGTCGCAGGATGACCAGGCGCCCGATCGACGAACCGCTTGCCCAGAATCGCGACTTCCGTGTCCTGCTCGGGACCCAGGGTGTCTCGGCGCTGGGCGATGCCGTGAGTTTCACCGCCCTGCCGCTCCTGGTCCTGGCACTGACCGGCTCGGGCTTCGCGATGGGCGTCGTGGGGGCGCTCCAGGCGATCCCGGACCTCGTCTTCGGGATGGTCGCGGGTGCCCTGGCGGACCGCAGCGACCGCAAGCGGATGATGTTCCTCGCCGATCTTGGGCGGGCCGGACTGACGGCGCTGATCCCGATCTCGGTCTTCGTCGGCGGCCCGACCATCGTGGTGATCCTGCTGGTGGCGGCCCCGATGAGCGTGCTGCGCTCGTTGTTCCTTGCCGGCTATACGGCATCCGTGCCCGGTCTCGTCGGCCGGTCGCAGGTGGCCCGCGCGAACTCGGTCTTCGAGGCGGTCTATTCGGTGGGCTACATCGTGGGGCCCTCGATCGCCGGGGTTCTGGCATCGGTGATCGGTCCCGGCGAGACGCTCGCGATCGACGCGGTCTCGTTCGCGCTCTCGGCGACCGGGCTGTTCTTCGTGCAGCGCGAGCTGCGGGCGCCGATCGACCGGCCACCCAGCCGACTGATCACCGACATCCGCGAGGGGATCGAGTTCATCGTCCGGCACGCCGTCCTGCGCGCCGCGATCCTGTTCTGGGGTCTGACCTCGATCGTCACAGCGCCCCTGGTGGCCGCTCTTGCGGTGCACATCACCCGCGAGCTGCACCAGCCGGCGGCCGTCCTTGGTCTGGTCCTGACCGGCTACGGCTGCGGGACGGTGGTGGGTTCGCTGGTCACGGCACGGGTGGTGGCGCGCCGTCCTGTCGCGCCCTTCCTGATCGGCGGCAACCTCATCACGGGATCGATCCTGGTGCTGGTCGGTCTGGTCCCGATGGTGCCGGTCCTCGTCGTCGCCTCGGTGGTCGCCGGCGTCTCGCAGTCCGTGGTCCTGGTCACCTACATCACGATGCGGACCGCCTATTCGCCCGACGCGCTCCTCGGCCGGATCGGGAGTACGGCGCGCGTGATCTCGCTTGGTCTGCAGCCCGTGGGGCTGCTGATCGGCGGCGCACTGATCGACCTGCTGTCCGGGTCCGCGACGATCGTCCTCATGGGCCTCGCTATCACCCTCGTCAGCCTCGCCTTCGTGCCGGTGGCGGCCCTCCGCCGAGCGACGCTCCAGCCCGTCCTCCGCTGAGCCGGATCAGGCTGCGAGCGGCATCGTGATGACGGGAGCGACCGGATCCGCGGCGAGCGCGACGGTCACGCCGCACGTTTCGCACGCAACGGCGCCCGACGCCGCATCATCGACGACCATCGAGTCGTCGCACCAGGGGCACGCCACGAGCAGCATCGTGTCTGACCTCGTCTCCAGGCGGATCATCCGCCGTCGCCCGAAGCATCGAGTCCGTCTGTGACAGCTAGTGTGTCATCGCCCGTCATCGAGTTCGACGGCATCACCAAGCGGTATGGGTCGACGCTCGCCCTCGATGACATCGACCTCGAGGTTGGGCAGGGCGAGCTCGTCGGTCTGCTCGGCCCCAACGGCGCGGGCAAGACCACCGCGATCAAGCTCCTGCTCGGGCTCGCCCGTCCGACCAGTGGGTCCGGTCGCGTCCTTGACGCCCCGCTCGGGGATCGGGCGACCCGGCGCCGGATCGGCTACCTGCCCGAACTGTTTCGTTACCAGCCGTGGCTCCGCGCCGCCGAGGTCCTCGCGCTGCACGCCGAGCTGGCCGGCATCGAACCCGGCAGGCGGCCGGCCACCGTCGCGGCGGCGCTCGCCCGGGTCGATCTCACGTCGCGCGGCGGCGACCAGGTCGGCGGTTTCTCGAAGGGGATGCAGCAACGTCTCGGACTGGC
>JBBQLI010000008.1:0-49691 GCA_038327765.1 Candidatus Limnocylindrales bacterium
TTCCCCACTTCGGGGCAGGTCACCTACGCGTTACTCAGCCGTCCGCCACTAACGATCAGAGCAAGCCCCGATCGTCCGTTCGACTTGCATGTCTCATGCACGCCGCCAGCGTTTATCCTGAGCCAGGATCAAACTCTCCGATGAAACTGCGCCATCTTGCGACGGCGACTTCTATCCGAGGGGTTTGACCACTCGCACATCTTTGTCACAGATTTGCTGTCACTCTTCAGTTGTTAAGGTGCAGCGTCCGGGGCAGAACAGCCCGCGGCGCAGACCCCGAATGATGGGGCTTGGCGGCCCTGGTGTCAAACCAGGAACATGGGGCCGGCCGGGCCCGGCGGCCCGTTCGGTGGCGCCTCCCTGAAGGAGGCACGAACGCGAATGGTAGGGACGCATCCAGCAGGCGTCAAACGTGGCTGGGCGGACCTCAGATCGGACTTTCCTGCGCGAGCAGGATGAGCGCCGCGGCGCCGACCCAGCACAGCAGTCCTAGCTCGACTGAGCCGTTCGCGCCGAACCATCCGGTCGCGGCGGCGTAGAGCACGAGCGCGAGCACCAGTGAGATCCCGGGCTTGACCAAGCGAAGCAGGATCTCGATGGCGATGTTACTCATCGATGGCTAGACCGCTCGCCGGCCCTGGAGCGCGCGGATCAGGGTGACCTCGTCTGCGTACTCGAGGTCCCCACCGACCGGCAGGCCCCGGGCGATCCGCGTGACGCTGCCGACGACCGGCTCGAGGCGCTCCGCCAGGTACATCGCGGTAGCTTCGCCTTCGAGCGTCGGGTTCGTCGCGATGATGATCTCGACGAAGGGGTGACCCTCGCGATGTGCCTCGTCGGCCCGCTCGAGCAGTTCGCGGATGCGCAGCCGGTCGGGACCGATCCCGTCGATCGGGGAGATGGCCCCGTGCAGCACGTGGTAGAGCCCCTTCAGCTCGCCGGTCCGCTCCAGGGCGAGGACGTCGAGCGGTTCCTCGACCACGCACATGCGCGACTGATCGCGCGCGGGATCGCGACAGATCGAGCAGAGGGGTGCGTCGCTGATGTTGAAGCAGCGCTCACAGAACACGACCTGGTCGCGAACGGCGATGAGGGCCGCGGCCAGGGTCCGGGCCTCTGCATCGGGGGCACGCAGGATATGGAACGTCAGCCGCTGCGCGGTCTTGGGTCCGACGCCGGGCAGGCGCGCGAACGACTCGATGAGTCGCGCGACCGGTTCGATCAGGGGCGTCGCCATGTGGTCGCGAGCTAGAGCCCGGGGATGCGGAGCCCGCCGGTGACAGCGCCCATCTTCTCTTCGGCGAGCTCGCGTGAAGCGCGGAGCGCATCGTTGACGGCGGCGAGGACCAGGTCCTGAAGCATCTCGACGTCAGCGGGGTCGACGGTCGAGGGATCGATGGTCACGCTGACCAGCTCCTGTTTGCCCGTCGCCTGGGCGCGGACGACGCCGCCGCCTGCGGATCCCTCGACGACCGTCGCCCCGAGCTCGGTCTGGACGCGCAGCATCTGCTCCTGCATCTGCTGGGCCATGCGTTGCAGATTGGCCATGCCCATGGTCGTCGCTCCTTGGTGGATCCGTCGCTCGTCAGTCTGCCCGATGCGACCCCAGGCTGCACCGACTCACATCGGGTGGCGGTCAGCGGATCTCGCCGACGTCGGCGAGTTCATCGGCGAAGATGCGCCGTGCCTCGGCGACGAGGTCGCGTGGTGCGCTGCCCGGCAGTTCGACGTTGGTGGCGACGCTGCGAACGCCCACGTCACGGCCGAGGAATTGCCCGATCGCACGTTCGAGATCCGGACGGCGGCGCTCTGCGACGTCCTTGAGGAACGCCTTGGCCTCGGGGAAGCCAAGGGTGACGATATTGCCGTCGATGGCCATCGGTCGGCACTCCTGGATGATCGCCCGAACGGCTGGCTGGACTGCGGCCACGATGCCGGGCCATCCGACCAGCAGTCGGACCATCTCCGCGCCACCGGCGTCGTCCGCAGTCCTGGCCGATGCCGACGACGGCGACGGCGGGGCGGCCCCGGGGGCGGGGTCGAGTGTCGGCGTGTCGCTCGGGCGGGCGGGCGGTCCCTTCGGTGCGGCCCGTGCGGCCGGTACAGATGACGTCGCAGCCAACGAGGCCAGCGGTGCGGGTTCGGTCGAGTCGGCGTCGGGCGCGCTGGCCGCGTTGCGCACGACGGGCGTGCCGGGCCGAGTGTCGGTGACGGGCGACGATCCGGATGGGGGCACCGGTCGTGTCGCTGGAGCCGCGCGCTCGGGCGCATGTCCGATGGGCGTGCTGGGCACGGCAGCGAGCCTTGGCTCGGGCACAAGCGTCGGGGTCGCGAACATCGCCAGTTCGAGCTGGAGCCGCAGGCCACCGACGCCGGCCCGGTCGGTGTCGATCGCGGCAAGCCGCCGCGCCGCATCTGCGAGCGCCATCCGGTCATCGCTCCCGGTCAGGGTGGCGACCAGCCGACCCCGGATGACCTCGATCGCCTGATCCATCAGGATCCGCGCGTCGCGACCCCGGTCCTCGAGCAAGTCGAGAAGGGCGATCCCGGTAGCGGCATCGCCCGAGATGAGCGCATCGACGAACGTTTCCACCGCGTCGGCATCGGCCAGACCGAGCAGATCCCGAACGAGCCCTTCGTCGATGGTGTCCGGCGCGGCGGTCAGGAGCTGATCCAGCATCGATTCTGCGTCGCGCATGCCACCGGCGGCGAGTCGCGCGATGAGATGCAGGGCAGCCGGGTCGGCGGTCCGCCCATCGGCGGCCAGGATGCGTGCGAGCTTGCCCTCGATCTCGGCTGTCGTGAGCCGCCGAACGTCGAAGCGCTGGAGGCGCGACAGGATCGCCGGCGGGAATCCGGAGGGTTCGGTCGAGGCGAACATGAAGGTCACGAAGTCTGGTGGCTCCTCGAGCGACTTGAGGAGCGCATTCCAGGCGTCCTTCGTGATCTGGTGCGCCTCGTCGAGGATGTAGACCTTGCGACGCAGTTCACCAGGTGGGTACGGCAGCCGCTCGCGCAGCTCGCGCACGGCATCGATACCGCGATTGCTGGCCGCATCGATCTCGACGAGGTCCAGCGTCGTCCCTTCACGGATGGAGACGCACGCCGTGCAGCGGTCACAGGCATCGCCGTCATGGAGATCCAGGCAGTTGAGGGCCTTGGCGAGGATCCGCGCCAGCGACGTCTTGCCCGTGCCCCTGGGGCCGACGAAGAGGATGGCGTGGCCGATATGGCCGGTCCGGACGCCATTGCGGAGCGTCTCGACCACGGCCTCCTGGCCAACGATCTCAGCGAAGGTCTGGGCCCGCCAGCGGCGGTAGATGGCCTGATGCGGGACGGGTGTCGTCACGCGCTCCTCCGGGTGGGGGCGTGCGGGTTCGAAGTGCCGTGCACCCTCCGTCGAGCAGATCGTCCCCGTGCCCACCCTGATGAGCGGCTCGGACCAGGCCGTACCGCGGCACTCGGCGATGGTCGCTTAGTGCTGCTTCCTTCCGGACCTGACACGGTTCGCGGTTCGCCGCTGCGCGGGACCCGGTCCTCAACGTCGCACCATCCGGCAGCGTTCGAAGACGGAGACCTCGGGAGGGGATTCAGCCCTGCTGGAGCGGATTGCAGGTACAGGGCACCGCTAGTTCCCCGCCTAGCACGGCCCGCGCAGTCTAACCCGGTCGGCGCCCCGACGACGGGGAGTGGCGGAGAGGGAGGGATTCGAACCCTCGACGGGTTGCCCCGAACCGCATTTCCAGTGCGGCGCCATAGTCCACTAGGCGACCTCTCCGACGTTGCCATCGACGCCTGACCCGATCGTCCCTTCGATCCGAGAGAGGACAGTCCAGGCCAAGGCGGCGTCGAGCACGAGAGCGAACGCACCCGACGGTGCGTGAGCGAGCGAGCGGGGGCGCCAACGCCGGGATGGGCCGTCAGCTCGCGGATCGTTGGCGGAGAGGGCGGGATTCGAACCCGCGGTGCTTTCGCACACCGCTTTTCGAGAGCGGCACCATCAACCACTCGGACACCTCTCCGCGGGAGAGGATACCAAACCGCCGACCCGCAGCCCCATGGGGCGCTGGCCCTGCCCGGGGATCAGGCGACCGGCAGACCTGCGAAGAGCGCCTCGGCCTCGTCACGACGGATCCCGCTGACCACCTTGATGCGGCTCGGCAGCGCATCGTGCTGGGCGAGCTGGATGACCGTCCCCGCCGCCCCCTGGCGGGTATCCGGGAGGGCGAAGACCAGGGCCTCGACGTCACTCGCGAGCAGCGCGCCCACGCACATGGCGCACGGTTCCAGCGTGGCGAAGATCGTCACGTCCGCCAGACGCGTCGAGCCCAGCTTGCGCGCGGCTTCGCGCAGGGCGCCGACGACAGCGTGAGCCGTCGGGTCGTTCGAGGCCTGCACCCGATCATGAGCTCGCGCGACCATGGCGTCGTTGACCACGGCGACGGCCGCGCTCGGGCGCTCTCCACGGGACTGGGCCAGCTGGGCCTCCGCGAGCGCTTCACCCATGAAGAGTTCGTAGTTCATGGGTTCGATGCTAGCAGACGGGTCCGACCGGACCTGGGCCGACCCGGCACCGGACCGCAACCGTCCCGAATCGCCGCGGAAGCGTAGGCTTCGGCGTGCCATGACCACCAAACGAATCGGGATCCTGACCGGCGGCGGCGACGTCCCCGGCCTGAACGCCGTCATCAAGAGTGTCGTCTACCGCGCGACGGAGGTCGGCTACGACGTCCTCGGGATCCGTCGAGGCTGGGAGGGGTTGACCCATGTCCGACCCAGCCGCAGCCTGGACCCCGCCTATCTGCGCCTGCTCGATCGCACGAACACACGGACGATCGACCGGACGGGCGGCACGATCCTGCACACCTCGCGGACGAACCCGCGCAAGATGCGCGGCGCCGGACTGCCGGCCTGGATGGACGCCGAGACCCGGGCGCGCTACCAGACGGGCGAGGACCTGTACGACCTGACGCCGGTCGTGCTCGACCATCTCACGACCCTGGGTGTCGACGTCCTCGTCACGATCGGTGGCGACGACACGCTGTCCTATTCGCAGGTCCTCGTGAACGAGGGCGTGGCGCTGGTCGCCATCCCCAAGACCATGGACAACGACGTCCAGGGCACCGAGTACTGCATCGGCTTCTCGACTGCGATCACGCGGGCGAAGGAGGCGATCAATCGCCAGCGCACGACGCTGGGCTCCCACGAGCGCATCGGCGTCTTCCGCATCTTCGGTCGCGATGCGGGCTTCTCGGCGCTGTATACGGCCTATGTCACGTCGGCCCGCTGCGTCATCCCGGAAGCGCCGTACGATCTCGACGCGCTGGCCGGCATCCTGGCCGCGGACCACGCCGCGAACCCGAGCCGGTACAGCTTCGTGATCACGGCAGAAGGGGCGATCTGGCAGGGCGCGGCGATGTCCGATGTCGGCGAGGCTGACGCGTTCGGGCACCGCCACAAGGCCAACGTCGGCGACGCGCTCGCCTACGAACTGCGGGCCAGGACCGGGATCGAGACGCTGGCGTCGGAGCTGACCTACGACCTCCGCTCCGGTGAGCCCGATTCGATCGACTCGATGGTGGCGACGACCTTCGCGAACGTGGCGATGGATCTGGTCGAAGCCGGCGAGACCGGCCTCATGGTGGCGATCCAGGACGGAAAGTACGCCACGGCGCCACTCCCCGACCACGCCCTCGGCCCACGCAAGGTGGACGTGCCGGTCATGTACAACGCCGCCCGCTTCCGGCCGCGCTACGACGGCAAACTGGGCGATCCGATGCTGCTCGTGGGACTGGACTGAGGCTCAGTCCTCCAGGCCGGAGAGCCCGCGGATCGCGCGTGCCAGCGAGGACATGTCGTCCTCGCCGTGACCTTGGGCGATCAACCCCGACTCGAACTGGGCAGCGAGCGCGCTGACCGGCAGGACCGCGCCGAGCTGAGCGGCCAGCCCGAGGGCGATGCGGAGGTCCTTGCGGTGGAGCGCCACCTTGAACCCGAGCGGGTAGTCGTTGTCGAGCATCCGGCCCGCGCGGTTGGCGAGGACCCAGCTCTGGGCCGCTCCTCCGCCCAGCGCCCCGACGACCTGCTCCACATCCAGCCCGGCCTTGATCGCCAGCACGATCCCCTCGGCCACCCCGAGATAGGTCCCGGCCAGGATCACCTGGTTGACGGCCTTGACTGCCTGTCCGGCGCCGATCGGTCCGACGTGGGTGATGGTCGTGCCCATGGCGGCGAGGACCGGGCGGGCTCGCTCCACGTCGGCGACGTCACCACCGACGAAGATGGTGAGCGTCGCCTTCCGGGCGCCCTCGCTGCCACCAGAGACGGGCGCGTCGACCATGGCCAGCCCTCGCTCGCGCAGGCGAGCCGCGAAGTCCCAGCTCCCCGATGGGGCGATGGTCGAACAGTCGATGACCAGGGTCTCGGGCCTCGCCCCGACCACGACCCCATCAGCATCGAAGAGGACCGACTCCACATCCGGTGTGTCGGAGACGCAGATCACGACGATATCGGCCTCCGCGACCGCGTCGGCGGGAGTGCCGGCAATCCGGATGCCGAGATCCGCGAGCTCCGCGGCGCGGCCAGCGGTCCGATTCCAGGCCACGACCGGGAAGCCGGCTCGCGCGATATTGGCGGCCATGGCCGCGCCCATCGTGCCGAGTCCGAGGAGCGTGACGTTGGTCGAGGCAGGATCGTCGGTCGACGGGGTTTCGTCGGGTGCGGGGGCGGCGTCGTTCATCTGGTCACCGTCAATGGGGCGACGGCCAGCGAGGTGTAGCCGTCGTCGAGCAGGTAGTGGACATCGTAGACGCCGGGCGGGATCGGCCATTTCCCCGAACCTGTGTCGTCGATCGTGACCGAGCCGTTCACGGTCTGACCGGTATAGACGTAGTACACATCGTTGCCGAGATCCTTCTCCCCGCGCTTGTAGATGCCGAGCCAGTCCCAGCGTGAGCCGGGTGCGTCCCGCCATGCCACCTCGATCGCGGCACCGGTCTTGACGGTCGGGGACGCCAGGGTCAGGGCGACCTTGGCGTCGGGCTTCTCGACGGTGAACGGCGCCGCGACCTCGATGGCACCTGACCCGTCGAGCAGCTGCACCTCATAGTCGCCCGGCGCCAGGCCGCCGACATCCGGCTTCCACGTGTCGCTGATGGCCGGCGGGACCAGGAGTTCGTAGGTGATCGGGGTATCCGTGGAGCCGACAGGACGGACCACGATGAATTCGCCGGAAGCGCCCACGGATCGGAAGCGGGCGAGCAGCGACCCGCCCTGCGCGATCAGTCGCTGATCCACCGAGACGAACGCCTGGGGGAATGCCGGGGTGACGGTGAACGTGGTCATCACCGACCGGTGGTCGCTGCCCCACGGGGCGACGCCGATATCGACCTGCGGACCGCCGACCTCGCCGATGATCTTGACGTCGGTCGGTGTGGCCGTCCCGGCCGAGAAGATGTAGTCGATGCGGTCCTGCGGGTCCTTGTGATCGGGATACGCATCGACGATCGGCCGGTCCGCCCACCACGTGAGCCCTGGATCCTTGACCGGATCGGGATGGAGGGTGCGGTACGAGTCCTTGAACCCGGCCGCCTCGACCGCGGCCGTCACGGGCCACGCCAGCGGGTACGTGACCTGCGGTCGGAGCCCGACGGTGGCCGCTGTCCAGTCGAGATCCGATGGCGTGTTGAAGTCGCCGAGGAGGAAGGTCGGGATCCCGGTCTGGACGACCGCCGGCAGGACATCGAGACGTTCCTTGATGGCAGGGAGGCGCGTCGTGTCCTCAAGGGCGATGACGTCGGCCGCCGACTTCCCATCCCGTACGTCATACGGGCCGTACGGGTCGGACGGGAGGTGGACGTTGGAGACCGCCACGACCGCGCCGGGTTCGATCTCGACATAGATGTAGCGACCGTTCGCTCCGGGCGGGTCGATGAGCGGGTACTTCGAGAGGACCTGCGTGCGCACGTCGGCATAGGCAAGACCGGCCTTCTGCGCCAGCTCTCGGGTGTGCCCTTCGGCCTCCTCGAGCGCGACGACATCGGGGTCGGCTTTCTTGATGGCCTCGACGATCCTGCCGAAGTCGACCTGCTGACCTCCGTCCTCGATGTTGAACTCCATCACCTTGAGGGTCATGGCCGCAGGACTCGGGACCGGGACCGGCGTCGGGGCGGCCGACGACGGCTGACCGGCCGGTGTCGTCGCGGTCGCCGTCGCGGTGCCGCTCGTCGTGGGACTCGGGCTCGCGGTCGGCGAGCAGCCGACGATGGCGATGACCGCGAGGAGCGCGAGGGACCGTGAGCGCATCCACTTCACCTTGGGGTTCGGGGCCCATCGTAAGAGGTTCGAGCCACGGGAGGCAGGTCCGTCGCCTCTATGGCCCCTCGTCGCCTCAGCGGGAGCGCGCGATGGACGTCATGACCGGAATGCGACAGCGGTCACGATCGCCATGAGCGGCGGCACCGCCTGGATCGCGGCCGAGCGGATCAGCGGCCGGTTGCTGAGCACCAGGACCGTACCCGCCGCGACCATGCTCGCGCAGGCGAAGAGGACGATGGCTGACCCTGCGCCGGCATTCCCGGCGTTGACGAGCACCAGGCCGAGCCCGATCCCGATGGCGAGGAACAGGTTGTAGAAGCCTTGGTTGAACGCCATCGGACCGACCGTCTCTGCGTCCTGCTGACTGGCGATCCCGAACCGTCCCCACGTCTCCGGCCGGCTGAACGTGACGCTCTCCAGGTAGAAGAACAGTACGTGCAGGAGTCCGGCGACCAATGCGAACAGCTGGGCGATCAGCGGCATGGCGTGGATGGTACGCCGTGCGGTCGCGTTCGGGACATCTTCGTGCGCTCCCGAGCGGGCATCCAGACGCCCGAAACCGGCCGCGGATCGTGCTCGTATCGGAAGGCAGTGGCGCCGCGACCAGCCCCGCTGGCCGCGTTGTGCCTCGGGAATGAGGTGCCGCATGGCCATCCGTCGGTTCATCGCCCTGGGGGCCGCTGTGGGCCTCTTGGTCAGCGCAGCGATCCCGGTCGCGGCCCATGGGTCGGGCTCTGACGAGGGACGCGGGCATCACCCGGGATACGCGGTGACGGTCCTCGCAAGCGGGCCCGCGTCGGACGCCGCCCTTGTCAACGGCTGGGGGCTCTCGCGGCTGCCCGGCTCACCCTGGTGGGTGGCCGACAACGGGACTGGCCTGTCGACGCTCTATCGCGCTGATGGGAGCAAGGTGCCGCTGACGGTCACCGTCCCCGGCGGGGCACCCACGGGAACCGTCTCCAACAGCAACGCTGCCGACTTCGGTGGCGACATCTTCCTGTTCGACAGCGAAGCCGGCGTCATCTCCGGGTGGCGCGGAGCGCTTGGCACCAACGCAGAGGTCGGGAACGATCGGTCTGCGGCCGGTGCCGTCTACAAGGGTCTCGCACTCGCCACGGCCGACGTCGGGAGCGGGCCGGCGAGCTACCTTTATGCCACCGATTTTCACAACGCTCGGATCGACATCTTCGACCGGACCTTCGCGCTCCAGTCGTGGGCCGGTGCGTTCGTGGATCCGAAGCTTCCGAAGGGGTATGCCCCGTTCGGGATCCAGAACCTGAAAGGCCTGTTGTTCGTCACCTATGCCAAGACACAGCCCGGCAGCGATGACGAGCTCGCCGGCCATGGTCGCGGGGTCGTCGATGTCTTCCTGACCGACGGGACGTTCTTCGGGCGGGTCGCAACCCACGGCTCGCTCGACGCGCCCTGGGGGCTTGCCTGGGCACCTGCCGCCTTCGGACGCTTCAGCGGCGACCTGATCGTCGGCAACTTCGGCGATGGGACGCTCCATGCCTACCGGCTGGCCGACGGACGCTGGCACGAGGACGGCCAGCTGCGCGGAACAGACCGGCGGCCGACCGTCGTGAACGGGCTGTGGGCGATCGCCTTCGGCGGTGGGACCGCGAACAACGGCCCGACGACCACGATGTTCTTCGCAGCCGGACCCAACGACGAGGCCGGCGGCGCGTTCGGGACGATCACGGTCGCGCCCTGAGGCGCCATCAGCGACTGACGGAACGGACGTAGCTGTCGATCCCTGGCCCGGGCAGACCCCACTCGGGCCAGGGATCCTCTCTTCCCACGGACGAACAGCGTCCCGGCGCGCGACATCTCGGCGCTCGGCGAGCCCGGGCGTCGTGGCTCCCTTGCGATCGACGCCCGACGGCAAGAGGGGAATGTGGCGCGCCCGGCGGGACTCGAACCCACGACCTTTAGGTCCGCAACCTAACGCTCTATCCACTGAGCTACGGGCGCACGCGGTGCCGACTGGAGTGTGGCGGAGAGGGAGGGATTCGAACCCTCGATGCAGGTTACCCCACATGGCGGTTTAGCAAACCGCTGCACTAGACCTCTATGCGACCTCTCCGGGCGTCGGCGGCCGACATCCTACCATGAGGGGAGTCGCCGTCTGAGGGGCCACCGGAGGGCTCCTCCATTGACACCGAGGGGCACGCTCGGCGACACTCCGGGCACGCATGGATCACTTCTTCTACTTTCGCTGCCCGGCATGAAGGTTCTCGGTCACTAGACCGGGGGCACGGGTCGTGCCGGGCGAACGAAGCAGAGGCAAGACCTCTGCTTTTTTGTTTGGCCGGCCGATCGACGAGGAGAGAGCACCGCGATGTTCGTCGTGATGGCGACCGGCGCCACCGAGGCCGAGATCCTCGGGGTCAAGAGCCGGATCCTGGCCGAAGGGCTGAACCCCTTCGAGCACGCCGGTGCCGACCATGTCGTCATCGCCGTGGTCGGGGAGATCGGGAAACGCAAGCCTGCCCTCCTGGAGGGCTTTGCCGCGCTCCCCGGTGTCCATGCCGTCACCCCCATCAGCCGACCGTTCAAGCTGACGTCGCGCGAGTTCCGTCCGGAGAACACGGTCATCCGGGTACTCGACGCCGTCATCGGCGACGGGTCGCTGACCGTGATGGCGGGGCCGTGCTCCGTCGAGAGCCGCGAGCAGCTCTTCGAGACCGCAGACGCCGTCAAGGCCGCGGGCGCAACGATCCTGCGCGGCGGCGCATTCAAGCCGCGGACCAGCCCGTATGCATTCCAGGGGCTCGGTGTCGAAGCCCTGCGCTACCTCGCCGAGGCCCGCGAGCGGACCGGGCTCCCGGTCATCACGGAGGTCATGGAGCCCAGCCAGGTCGACATCGTCGCCGAGTACGCGGACATCCTGCAGATCGGCACGCGGAACATGCAGAACTACTCGTTGCTGCGCGACGTGGGCCGCGTCGCCCGCCCGGTCATGCTCAAGCGCGGGTACGGCGCCACCATCGAGGAATGGCTGATGGCCGCCGAGTACATCGTGAGCTCGGGGAACCCCAACGTGATCCTGTGCGAGCGCGGGATCCGCACCTTCGAGACCTATACCCGCAACACGATGGACCTTGCCGCCGTCCCGGTCGTCCAGCGCCTCAGCCACCTGCCGGTGATCATCGATCCGAGCCACGCCACCGGCAAGCGCTGGCTGGTCAAGCCGCTGGCGATCGGCGGCGTCGCGGTTGGGGCCGACGGAGTGATGGTCGAGGTCCACCCGAACCCTGAGGCGGCATTGTCCGATGCCGAGCAGCAGCTGGACTTCGCCCAGTTCGCCGACATGATGGCCGCGATCGTCCCGGTCCACGAGCACGTCCGCTCGCTGCCCCAGGGCCCCGGGCTCAGCGCCGCGGCCCTGGGCATCGGTGGCTCCGGCGGGTTGTCCAAGCATTGAACGCGACCGTCGCTCCCGGCTCCGGCGCGGACGTCGCCCATGTCCACGCCGCCACGCGACTGCGGGGCGAGCTGCGCATGCCCGGCGACAAGTCGGTCAGCCATCGGGCGTTGCTGCTGGCCGTCGTCGCTGAAGGCGAAAGCCTGATCACGGGTGCGGGCGATGGCGCCGACGTTCGCTCCACGGCGGGCATCGTGCGTGCGCTCGGTGCCCAGGTGGAGCGTGTCGCGGAACACGCCTCGACGGTCGACTACCGGGTGGTGTCGCCTGGCGCCGACGGCCTACGCCAGCCAGCCGCGACCCTCGACTGCGGCAACTCCGGCACGAGTCTGCGATTGACCTCCGGGGTCCTTGCCGGACTGCCCATGACCTGCGTCCTCGACGGCGACGCTTCATTGCGTGGCCGTCCGGTCGCTCGTATCATCGAACCGCTGCGTCGCATGGGGGCGTCGCTCCACGCCCGCCTCGATGACTCCCTCCCTCCCTTGACCGTCACCGGTCGGACACCGCTCGTAGCGATCGACTACGCGACCCCGGTGCCGAGCGCCCAGGTCAAGTCGGCGATCCTGCTGGCCGGTCTTCGGGCCGACGGGCGGACCACGGTCCGGGAGTCCATCGCGACGCGGGATCACACGGAACGGATGCTCCGCGCACGGGGCGTGCCGGTCGAGCGAGGTGCAGGCCCGGACGGTGCCGTCACCTGGACGGTGCAAGGAGGCACGGGGGTGCAAGCAGTGGATGAGCGGGTGCCCGGGGACGTCTCGGCGGCTGCGTTCTGGCTGGTGGCGGGGTCGATCCATCCCGATGCCGAACTGACCCTGCGGGACGTCGGTGTCAACCCGACCCGGCGCCACGTGATCGATGTGCTCCGACGCATGGGTGCCGACATCGCCGAGCGTCGGACCGATGCGCACGCCGACCGACCGACCGATGACGGCGTGGGTGAGCCACTGGCCGACCTGCTGGTCCGCTCGGCCGGACTGCACGGGATCGACCTTGGCCCGGCCGATGTCGCCGCCGCGATCGACGAGATCCCGGTCCTGTGCCTCGCCGCGGCGATGGCCGACGGCGTGACCACGATCCGCGGTGCCGGCGAGCTGCGCCACAAGGAGTCGGACCGCATCGCCGGCGTCGCTGCCGGCCTGGCCGCGCTGGGCGCGCGGATCGACGTGGATGGCGACGACCTCCGCATCACCGGTGGTCCCCGCCTGCATGGCGGCGCCACCGACAGCCTCGACGACCACCGCCTGGCCATGACTTTCGCGATCGCGGGCCTGGTGGCCGACGGCGATACGACCATCGTCCGTCCGGGTTCCGCCGCGATCTCCTATCCCGGTTTCTTCCACGACCTCGAAAGGGTGCGAGCATGACGAAGCGCGTCGTCCTCATCGGCCATCCGGTGGCCCATTCGCTATCGGGCGCGATGCAGCAGGCGGCGTTCGACTCGCTCGGCATCGACGCCACGTATGAGCTGTGGGATCGTGCCCCGATCGCCTTGGCCGAGGCCATCGCCGAGATCCGGACCGACGACTTCCTTGGCGCGAACGTGACCATCCCGCACAAGGAGCGGGTGGTGCCGCTGGTGGATCGGCTCACGGACGAGGCCCACGCGACCGGCGCGGTCAACACGATCACCCGTGAAGGCAAGCGGCTGGTCGGCCACAACACGGACGTGCCCGGGTTCAAGGTCGCCCTCGACCGTCTGGTCGGCAAGCAGAAGATGCCGCGCCAGGCCGTGGTCCTCGGCGCGGGCGGCGGCGCGCGGGCCGTGGTCTACGGGCTGATCACCGAGGGCTTCCAGAGGATCATCGTGTTCAACCGGCACCTCCACCGGGCGGAAGGCCTGGTCAAGCACTTCGGCCGGAGCGCGGCCCACATGGAGCTCCGCGCGATGCCGTGGCACGAATCGATCATCGAGGCCGAGCTCTCCAAGACCCGGGTCCTGATCAACGCCACATCGATCGGCCTCAAGGTCGAGGAGAGCCCGATCCCTGCCGAGGTCCTCCACGGCGACCTGCTGGTCCTGGACCTGATCTATGCCCAGACTCGTCTGCTGCGCGACGCGGCGGCCGCTGGCTGCAGCGTGGCGGATGGCGAACTGATGCTGCTCCACCAGGGCGCGGCCGCGTTCACCCTGTGGACCGGCCAGAAGGCCCCGCTCGAACTGATGCAGGAGAAGCTGGTCGCCGCCCGCGCCGGCGGTCTCCGCTCAGCCGAAGGCGAGCCCGCCGGCGATCTCGTGGGGAGCGGCGAGGCGACCGCGACATCGGCCGCGGCCGACTGACGCGGCGAACGACCGCACGGCCCGGCACATGACCGCCTTCCGGTTCCTGACCGCCGGTGAATCGCACGGGCCCGCGCTCGGGGTCACGGTCGAGGGCGTCCCGGCGGGGCTCCACCTGACCGAGGACCAGCTGGCCGTGGACCTGGCTCGCCGCCAGCGGGGCTATGGCCGCGGCGCGCGTCAGGCCATCGAGCAGGATCGCGCGGAGATCCTGGCCGGGGTCCGCCACGGCCATACCCTCGGGTCGCCGATCCTTCTGCTGATCCGGAACCGCGACTGGGAGAACTGGACGCGCGTGATGCAGGTCGGCGACCTGACCGACGAGCAGGCCGCGGAACTGCTCGCGGCCGCCGAGGACGGCAACAAGCGAGCCACGCCGGTCACGCGCGTCCGACCCGGACATGCCGACCTGGCCGGCGCCCTGAAGTACGGCTTCAACGACGTGCGCGACGTGCTTGAGCGCGCATCCGCGCGAGAGACCGCCGCTCGAGTGGCGGCCGGCGGTGTCGCGCGCGCATTCCTGCGCGAGCTTGGGATCGAGGTCTGGTCGTTCAGCGCGGAGGTCGGCGGCGTAGCCGTGGACCCGGCGAACTGCACCCGCTCGCGCGTGGACGCCGACGCGTCGCCATTGCGCTGCCCTGACCCGGACGCCGAGGAGAGGATGATCGTCCGGATCGACGAGGCCCGCTCGAACGGCGATACGATCGGCGGGATCTTCGAGGTGGTGGTCCACGGCCTGCCCATCGGGCTGGGCTCGTACGTCCACTGGGATCGCCGGCTCGATGCGGCCCTGGCCGCCGCGGTCATGAGCATCAACATCGTCAAGGGCGTGGAGTTCGGACTTGGGTTCGAACAGACGCGTCGATTCGGGTCGGCGGTGCATGACGTCATCGAGGGCCGCGGACCCGACGGTCACTGGGTGCACCGCACCAACAACGCGGGCGGGCTCACGGGCGGCGTGACCAACGGTGAGCCGCTCGTGGTCCGTGGCGCGGTCAAGCCGATCTCAACGCTTGCAAAGCCACTCCCCTCGGCCGACCTGATCACCGGTGAAGCGGTGGAGAAGGCCCACTACGAGCGCAGCGACATCAGCGTCGTCCCGGCTGCAGGGGTGGTCGCGGAAGCGATGGTCATGCTCACCCTGGCTGCCTCGATCTGCGAGAAGTTCGGTGGCGACACGCTTGCCGACGTGCAGGCGAACCTGGCTCACTACCTGACTCGGATCGCCGCGGACCTGCCGGCGCCGGTCGCTGGCGGGAAGCTGCGGACGGCGGCGCCGATACACGGCCTGAGTGGCACGGACGAAGCCGGCTCCGGCGGGGACGACTGAGCGACGATGGACGTCGTGCTCGTCGGACTCCCGGGGAGTGGCAAGAGTGTCGTCGGAAAGCGGCTGGCGCAACGGCATCGCGCGGCCTTCATCGACCTCGATGAACGGATCGAGTCGCAGACCGGCCGTACGATCCCGGACATCTTCGCCGAGGATGGCGAGGCGTCGTTCCGGGCGCTGGAGCGGACCGCTGTCATGGCCCTCGGCAATGCTGACGCGTCCGCGACTGTCGCCCGGGTCATCGCAACGGGCGGCGGCGCTGTCGTGGATCCGCGCAATCGCTGGATCCTCTATCGCGGCCGGGCATCCATCTGGCTCGATGGCCGGCCCGAAGTCCTCGCGCAGCGACTCCGACGCTCCCCGACCATCCGGCCTCTGGTCGGCGCCCGTGATCCCATCGGCGCCATCCGCGAGCTGGCGGCCAAACGGGAGCGGTTCTACGGAGCGGCCCGGATCCGCTCCACGGGTGTCACCGAGGTCCATGGCATCGTGGAGGCGCTCGACGCGCAGCTGGCCGGTCTGACGCCGGCAACCCTCGAAGCGACGACCCTCGTCGCCGCCGAGACGCCGATCGGGCAGTTCCTCATCGGCGATGGGATCGCCGCCACCTCGGTCGCGGAGATCTTGCGCGGGCGCTCGGCCAGGCGCGCGATCCTGGTCTCGGAGCCGGGAGCCTGGGACGCGGTGGGGCGTGCGTTCGCAGACGCGCTTGCCGCCCACGGGTTCGCGGTGGAGCACATCCTGTTGCCCCAGGGCGAGGACGCGAAGCGCCTGTCCGTGATCGAAGCGGCCGCGAGTCAGCTGGCCGCCCTCCGCGTCGAACGAGAGGAGGCCATCATCGCGGTCGGTGGGGGGGCGCTCGGCGACGCCGCCGGGTTCCTGGCCGCCACGTACCTGCGCGGGATCCCGATCATCCATGTGCCGACCACGCTGGTGGCCCAGGTGGACTCCTCGATCGGCGGCAAAACGGGCGTGGACTTGCCCGAAGGCAAGAATCTCGTCGGGGCGTTCCAGCAGCCGATCGCGGTCGTCATCGATATCCGGATGCTCCGGACGCTTCCCGAACGTCAGCGACGAGCCGCACTCGGTGAAGCGGTGAAGATGGCCGCCCTGGGCGACGAACGGCTGTTCGAGCTCCTGGAGAGTGACGGGCCCGCCATCGCGCGTGGAGACGCGGCCGTCTTCGCCGGCGGTGTGTTGGCGGAGGTCGTGGAGCGCTGCGCGTGGGCCAAGATCGCCGTCGTCCTCGCCGATGAACGTGAGCGCGACCCGGGCGGCGGGCGGATCACCCTGAACCTGGGGCACTCACTTGGACACGCCGTGGAGGCCGCCGGCGGGTTCGGCGGTCTGCTCCACGGCGAGGCGGTCGCGTACGGCCTGCGGGCGGCCTGCCGCATCGGGGTGCAGGTGGAGGTGACGCCGCGTGAGCGAGCGGAGCGGATCACGCGACTGCTCGACCTTCTGGGACTGGCGACGGAGCCCCTCCCCTACGCGCCGGAAACGGTCCTCGCCCACCTCGCGACCGACAAGAAGCACGCTCGCGGGCGACTGCGCTGGGTCCTGCCGACCGCCGAAGGAGTGGCCGTCAGAGACGATATCGCCGACGCGATCGTGGCCGATGCCGCGGGATCGCTGCTGGCCGCTGAGAGGGTCGGATGACGACGGTCCTGGTCCTCGAAGGTCCCAACCTGAACCTCGTCGGCACGCGCGAGCCGGAGATCTACGGCTACGACACGCTCGATCAGATCCACGCGGGGATCGCGGAACGGGCTGTGGAGCTTGGCCTGACGGTCGACTTCTTCCAGTCGAACCACGAAGGTGCGCTCATCGACCGGCTGCACCAGCGCGACTTCGACGTGGTCATCGTCAACGCGGGTGGGCTCACCCACACCAGCGTGTCGCTCCGTGACGCATTGCTGGCGGTCCAGCGACCGTTCATCGAGGTCCACCTGTCCGACCCATCGAAGCGCGAGCCGTTCCGCCAGGTCAACTACCTGCACGACGTCGCCCTCGAATCGATCGTCGGTCAGGGTGCCCGCGGCTACCACGTGGCACTGGAGTCGATCGCGCAACGGTTCGGAGACGAGGGTGGCTGAGCGCGACACGGAATCGACCGAACTGCGCCGGCTGCGCCATCGCATCGACGCGCTCGATCGAAAGCTCGTGGCACTGCTCAATGAGCGCGCGGAACTGGCGCGCGAAGCCGGGCGTGCGAAGGCCGCTGCGGGTCGGCGGGCGATCCGCGACGCCGAACGCGAACGCGAGGTCCTGCTACGCGTGTCGATGTCGAACGTCGGCCCGCTGCCACAGGCCGAACTGCTCGCGATCTACCGGCGGCTGATGGCGGCGACGCGGGCGCTCGAGGCGCGCGACCGGCGCGACGGGGATGGCACGCCTGGCTGACTCGCCACGGACCCGGTTTGCGCCGGCGCCCACCGGGTTCCTGCACCTCGGGCACGTGGCCAACGCCATCCATGTGTGGGGGATGGCCCGGGCGCGAGACGGCTCCGTGCTCCTGCGGATCGAGGACCACGACCGACGACGCAGCCGGCCCGGGTTCGAAGCCGCCCTGCTGGCGGACCTGGCGTGGCTCGGGTTCGAACGGGACGATGGCCCGGTCCGCCAGTCCCGCGACGATGCGCCGTACGAGGCGGCGCTTGCGACGCTCCGCGGGGCGGGCGTCATCTACGGATGTGACTGCTCGCGATCCACGTTCGCCGGCTGGGCCGAGGGAAGCGGGCGCCCATGGTCGGGACCGGGTTGTCCGGGCGGGTGCCGGGCGAGAGGGGCCGAGGAGGTCACCCTCCGGGCGGCACTCGGGGACGAGTCGGAGTCGTGGGTGGACGAACTGGTGGGACCGAGCACCGGGGACGTGGCGGTGGCTGGCGATCCGCTCATCCGCGATCGCGACGGGAACTGGACCTACGGGTTCGCGGTGGTCGTCGACGACCTGCGCCAGGGCATCGACCTCGTGATCCGGGGCCGGGATCTGCTCGATGCGACGCCTGCCCAGATCTGGCTCGCGCGGCTGCTCGGTCGTGAGCGACCGCCTTCGTTCGCCCATCACCCGCTCATCTTCCGGATCGACGGACTCAAGCTCTCGAAGGCGGATGGCGCGACCGCCATCGGTCAGCTGCGAGCGGATGGCCGGTCCGCGGCCCAGGTGATCGGCGAGGCGGCGGCACGGGTCGGGCTGCAGCGCTTCCCACGGCCGTTCCGGGCCAGCGAGGTCGGCTCGCTGTTCGATTAGAACCCGGAGAGGGCGGAACAGATGGTCGAGGCCAGCCCTGAGTGTCCCGCCGGGCACGAACCGGTTCGATCTTCGTTCGCTAGCCGGTCGGGTCGGAGCGGTCCTCGATCTCCCACGCATGGTCAAGGGCGTGCCAGGCGATCCGCCGCGTAGCATAGCGAGGCGGCCACTTCCGCCCGGCGATACCCGAGCCGTCGGAGCTGATGGCGATCGGCGCGAGCAGTCTTGCACGCAGTTCCGCGACAGGCGTCGGGTCCGTGGGGTCCAGGTTCGTGGTCCTGATGCCCATCACCTGGGCGTAGCCTTGCTCGGCCCCGATGACATGCGCGAACGCCTTGTCCCGGTCGCGACCCCCACCGCGCGGGCCCTTGCGGAGCTCAGCCGGCGCGTCGCCGACCACCGCATCGAGTGCCGTCCACACGGCCCGCAGGATGGCCGCATCTCGCGTGGCGTCGGCAGCGGTCATCGGTCGGCGATCCGTGTCCGCGACAGAACCGGGGGCGCCGAAGTCCGTGGTCGGACCACCCGCCACGTGGTCCGACACGACGATCCCGTCGGGGGCCGGCAGGGAGAGCCCGGCCGCGGCGACCACGACGCGGTACCGATCAGCGTAGGCGATGAGCCGCTCCAGCGCCTCGTCCTCGGTCTTGCCCGAGCGGCACCAGCCCGGCCAGTCGATGGCCCACACGAAGACCTTCTTCGCGCCGGTCTCGACGCCGACGTCAATCGACATGGGTGGCGCCTCGAAGCGAGCGGACAAGGCGGGCCAATGCCTCGACATCGCGACCGTCCGGACCGAGCGCCTCCACGAGCGCGGTCCCGACCGCCGTGCCATCTGCGCCAGCCTTGGCGATCGCCCGGACATGGGACGGCATGCTGACCCCGAACCCAACGGCGACCGGGACTGGCGACACGGCCTTGACGGCCCGAACCAGTTTGCCGAGCGACGGCGGCAGCGACGCCCGAACCCCCGTGACGCCGACGAGCGACACGCAATAGAGGAAGCCGCCGCTCCGTGAGGCGATCCGGGCGCGCCGCTCATTCGACGTGGTGGGCGCAACCAGGTAGACCACGGCGAGTCCGGCGGCCCGAGCCACTGCCTCGAACGGCGCTCCTTCGTCCGGCGTCAGGTCGACGACGATCAGTCCGGCCGCACCGGAGGCCCCGAGCCGTTTCGCGACGGCCTCACCGTCGCCGCCGCCGATGACCTGGTTCGCGTAGCCCATCGGGATCAGGGGCAGGTTAGGGCGCGCGGCAGCGACGCGCTCGATGAGCTGCAAGGAGCGCTCGAGCGTAGCGCCAGCCGCGATGGCCACCTGCGACGCCCGCTGGATGGTGGCGCCGTCCGCAAGCGGGTCGGAATACGGCAGACCCACCTCGAGCAGATCGGCGCCGGCGTCGGCGGCCGCGATCGCGATCGCGAGACTCGTGTCTGCGTCCGGGTAGCCCGCGACGATGTACGGGACCAGGGCGATCCGACCATCGTCCCTGGCGCGCTGGAATGCCGCAGCGATCCGTTGGGCGCCGGCGGTCTGGTTCGTGCCAGCCGGCGCCGTGGCCGTGGCGGCGGTCGTGGTCATCGGGCGCTCTCCCAAGCGTCCACGTCCGCGAAGCGTTCGAGTGCGGCCAGGTCCTTGTCGCCGCGACCGCTGAACCCGACGAGGACCAGGAGATCGGCGGGCCAGCCGCCGGCGAGGCCCTCGACGCCGGCGAGGAGCTTGGGAAGTGCCGCGATGGCGTGGGCTGTCTCGAGCGCGGGCAGGATCCCCTCGGTGCGAGTGGTGGCTTTCATGGCCGCAACGGCGTCCCGGTCGGTGGCGGCGGCGACCTCGATCCGCCCGCCTTCGGCAAGGGCCGCCAGCTGTGGCCCGATCCCAGGGTAATCGAGCCCGGCCGACGCGGAGTGCGCCTCGATGACCTGGCCGTCGCGGTCCTGGAGCATCAACGAGCGCGATCCGTGCAGGATGCCGGGCGTGCCGCCGAGGATCGCCGCCGCGTGTCGGCCGGTTTCGATCCCGTCGCCGGCGGCTTCCGCGACGGCAAGCCGAACGGATGGCTCGCCGATGAATCTGGCCAGCAGGCCGATCGCGTTCGACCCGCCACCGACACAGGCCAGGGCCAGGTCGGGCAGCCGTCCCTCGATCGCGATCAGCTGGGCCGCGGCCTCATCGCCGATCCGGCGCTGGAGGTCGCGCACGATGGTGGGATACGGATGCGGTCCCATCGCCGAGCCCAGCACGTAGTGAGTGGTCTCGACGTTCGTGACCCAGTCGCGCATCGCTTCGTTGACGGCGTCCTTGAGCGTGGCCGTGCCGGACGTCACGGGCCGGACCTCCGCCCCAAGGGCACGCATCCGCAGCACGTTGGGGCCCTGACGCTCGATGTCCTCGGCGCCCATGTAGACGACGCACGGAAGGTCGAGCAGGGCGCAGGCCGTCGCGGTGGCCACGCCGTGCTGGCCAGCGCCGGTCTCGGCGATCACGCGGGTCTTGCCGAGCCGCCGGGTCAGCAGCGCCTGACCGAGCGCGTTGTTGATCTTGTGCGCGCCGGTGTGCGCGAGGTCCTCGCGCTTGAGATAGAGCCGCAAGGTGGGGATGACGGGCTCACTGCGAGCGCGCTGGCGGCCGTTGGTCGACGCGGCTACGGTGGCCAGCCGGGCGGCCTCGGCCCGGGCCGCCTGTGCCAGCCGGTCGGCCCTGTAGATCGGGGTGGGGCGCCCGGCAAACGTGCCGAGCAGCTCGCGCAGCTCCGACCAGAAGACCGGATCGTGACGAAGCGCGTCATACGCGCTCTCGAGCTGCTCGAGCGCGGCCATCAGCGTCTCGGGGACGTAGCGGCCACCGAAGTCGCGCTCCATCCCCCAGCGGCCGGCGCCATCGGCGTCGAGGAGGCCGGGGTGGACCGGTGTGGGGCCGAACGGCGTGTTTGGCCGGTCATCGCGGGCGGCGGCCGCGCGCTTCAGGAACAGCGACACGAGATACGGGTCCTTGACCGGCCGGCGACCGGGTTCGCGCGGGAACTCCACGCCAGATGCGACGTCGACGCCGACGGCCGGGATCGCGCGCAGCGCGGAGGCGACATCGGCCGGTGTGAGACCACCCGCCAGCGTGACCGGCAGTTCGCGAGCCACGGCGGCTGCGAGCGCCTCCGAGGCCCGGACGCCTGTCCCGCCCGGGTGGGGACCGCCGGCGGTATCAAGCAGTAGCCGCGCAACGCCGGCGGTGAGGAATGCGTGGCCCGTTTCGATGATCGGCGCGGCGGCCTTCGCGACATCGACAGGCGCGTCCTTTGGCAAGTGGAGGACCTTCCAGACCGGTCGCCCGACGCGACGCACCAGCGCGACCGGCTCTGTGCCATTGAGCTGGACAGCGTCCGGGTCGAGGGCGGCCACGATCGCGTCGAGCGCGGAGGGCGTGGCGTCGGCCGTGATGGCGACGATCGCCGGTCGCGAGGGACCGGCGGACGCCCGAACAGCGGTAGCGATCGCGGCGGCTTCGTCAAGCGTCAGGAACCGGGGCGTGCCAGGAACGAGATTGAGCCCCAGTCCGTCGGCACCGGCCGCCGTTGCAGCCACGGCGCTCCCGAGGTCGCCGATGCCGCAGATCTTCGCGAACGGCCGCCGCGCGACATTGGCCGGATCGTGCGGCGGCCCGCCGGCCCGGACGAACGCCCGGACCGCGGCGGCCGGGTCCGCGGAACGGACGAGCGCCTCGCCGACCAGGGCTGCATCGAACCCCTGGGCCCGCCAGCGCGCGACCGTCTCCACGGTCCGGACGCCCGATTCGGCCACGACCAGCCGGTCATCCGGCACCAGGTGGCGTAATCGGCCCGCCCGTTCCGGATCCACGACCAGGGTCCGCAGATCGCGATTGTTGATGCCGATCAGGCGCGCATCGGTATCCAGGGCGAGACGGACCTCTCGTTCGTCGTGGGCCTCGACGAGCGGCTCCAGACCCAACGACAGGGCGAGGTCCACCAGCGCCCGCAGCGCCCGCTTGCCGGGATGGAGCACGGCAAGCAGCAGGACCGCGTCGGCGCCGGCGGCGCGCAGACCCTCCAGCTGACGTGGATCCACGACGAATTCCTTGGCAAGCACCGGGATGGAGACGGCGGCCCGGACCGCGCGGAGGTCCTCGACGGAGCCACCGAACCAATGGGGCTCGCACAGGACGGAGATCGCCGCGGCACCGCCAGCCTGGTAGGCGCGGGCACGGGCCACGATGTCGTCGTCGGTCGCGGCGATGCGCCCGGCCGACGGCGAGGACCGTTTGATCTCCGCGATCAGATGCAGGCCAGGCGCACTGAGTCGGCCGACCAGGTCTCGAACGGGCGGCCCGTCGGCGGGCCCTGCCGGGGGGATGCCATCGGCAGCCGCGAACAACGCGTCGATGTCCTGCTGGCGTCGGGCCGCGATCTCGGCCACGATGCCGGCGTTCGCGTTACGCGCCTGCGTGGCGCTCATGCGTGGGTCCCTGCCGTTGCGCGTGCCGCTTCGGCCGTCCGCCGTTCGGCGCGGAGCCGTTCCAGCAATTCCGTGCCGAGCCCGGCGTCGATGGTGAGCGCCGCCCGGTCGATCCCCTCCTCCATCGTCGCGACCACACCGGCGACCAGCAGCGCCGCCGCTGCGTTGAGGAGCACGACGTCGCGTTTCGCACCGGGCTCGCCGCGCAGTACCGCCTCGACAGCGCGGGCGTTCTCGTCGGGTGTCCCACCGGCGAGCCGCGCGGTGGCGGCGCGCCGAAACCCGAGCTTCGCCGCGTCGATCTCGTGGCGCTCGATCGAATCGGGTGCGACGTGATACAGCACCCCGGTGCCATCAAGGGGGAGCTCGTCGATCCCCTGGCCATGGATGACGAAGGTCCGCTCGGTGCCGAGCCGCTGGGCGACCTCCGCGATCCGGGGGGCCGCGGCCGCATCGCCGACGCCCAGCAGCTGGCGGGTGGTGCCTGCGGGGTTCGTCAGGGGGCCGAGCAGGTTGAAGGCGGTCCGGACACCGATCTCCCCACGCGTGGGGCCGGCATGACGCATCGCGGGGTGGAAGGCCGGCGCGAACATGAACGCGAACCCGACCTCCCCAAGCGCGGCACCGGCCGACGCGGCGTCGTGGTCGATCCGGATCCCGAGCGCATCGAGGACGTCGGCCGAGCCCGCCTTCGAGGTGATCGCCCTGTTTCCGTGCTTGGCCACGGGAACGCCAGTTGCCGCCGTGACCAGCGCCGCCGTGGTCGAGATGTTGAACGTGCCGCTCCCGTCGCCGCCCGTCCCGACCACGTCGATCGCGCCCACCGGCGCTTGGACCCTCACGACTCGTTCCCGCATCGCCGTGGCGAACCCGGCCAGTTCGTCGACCGTCTCGCCGCGCATCCGCAGCCCCATGAGCATCGCCGCAAGCTGCGCCGGCGTCGCTTCGCCATCCATCACCGCGCCCATCGCGAGCCGAGCCTCATCGGTCGTGAGCGTGCCACCCTCGACGATGCGCACCAATGCGGCCCGGACCTTGTCGCTCATCGGGCTGCCTCCGCGGTCTCGGGGATCCCGGCCGTTTCGGTGGTCTCGGCCATCCCGCCCGTTGCGAACGACCCACTCACGGCATCCAGCCGGGACCCGTCGCCCTCGCCGGCCTGGCGCAGGAAGTTGGCGAGCAGGTGCGGGCCCTGGGGCGTGAGGACGCTTTCGGGATGGAACTGGACCCCTTCGAGCGGCAGCGACGTATGGCGGATCCCCATGACCACGCGATCGACTTCGCTCATCGCGGTCACCCGGAACGTGGCGGGCAGGGTGGCCGGGTCCACCGCCAGCGAGTGGTAGCGCGCGGCCAGGAACGAGGGCGGCATCCCCTCGAGCAACCCGGCACCGTCGTGGGTCACCTCGGAGGCCTCGCCGTGGACCAGCGTCGGGGCGCGGACGATGGTGGCGCCGAACGTCTGGGCCATCGCCTGCATCCCGAGGCAGACACCCAGCACCGGGATCCCGCGCTCGGCCGCGACGTCGATCGCGGCCATCGACACGCCGGCCGAATCCGGATCGCCCGGCCCTGGCGAGATCACGATCCCGCGCAGGTGCGCCTCGGGGTCGTCGGCCAGGGCAGCCACCCCTGCCCGGTCGATCGCGTCGTTGCGGAGCACCCGGACGTCGGCGCCGGCGGCCTGCAGCGCCTGGACCAGGTTGAACGTGAAGCTGTCGTAGTTGTCCACCACGAGGATCATGCGGGACCGCCAACCGTGGTCGCGTTCGCCGTTTCGTCGGCATCGATGTCGTCGTTCACAGGTGCATCCTGGACGCCGGCGGCAAGATCGATCGCGCGGCGCAGCGCCGCGGCCTTGTGATCGGTCTCCTCGAATTCGCGCTCGGGGACGGAGCCGGCCACGATCCCTGCGCCCGTGTGGACGTGCGCCTGGCCATCCTTGAGGACCGCGCTCCGGATGGTGATGGCGGTATCGAGGTTGCCGTCGTAGCCGAGGTAGCCGACGGCGCCGCCATACAGCCCGCGCCGCTCCCCTTCCGCCGCCGCGATGAGCTGCATCGCGCGCACCTTCGGCGCACCCGAGAGCGTGCCGGCGGGAAAGACCGCCCGCAGCGCGTCCAGCGTGTCCGCGTCCGGCCGCAGTCGACCTTCGACGTGCGAGACGAGGTGCAGGACGTGGCTGTACTTCTCGACCTCCATGTACTTGCTGACGGTGACCGTGCCCGCCCGGGACACGCGACCGAGGTCATTCCGGCCGAGGTCGACGAGCATCACGTGCTCGGCGCGTTCCTTCGGATCGCGCTGGAGCTGCTCGGCAAGGAGCGCGTCCTCGCGCGCATCGGCACCGCGCGGCCGGGTCCCGGCGATCGGATGAGTCGTGAGGCGGTCGCCTTCGACTTGGAGGAGGAGCTCCGGGGATGCGCCGACCACCTCGAATGACGGGGTCCGCACGAAGAAGAGATAGGGACTGGGGTTCACCCGGCGCAGCGCCCGGTAGATGCCGACGCCGTCGAGCGTCCGGCCGGTCGACGGATCGGTCGGGAGATCGAACGACTGCCGTCGCGCAAGGACCACCTGGATGGCCTCACCGGCGGCGATGGCATCCTTCGCGACCACGACCGCGTGCTCGTACTGCTCGCGTCCCAGGCTCGTGTCGACCGGTCGCTGGGGCGGCACGACCGGCTGCCCTCCGCGCCCATCGCCGCGTTCACCCCGCGAGGTCGGACCGTTGGCGGTTCCGGCGATCTCGGCCGCGGACGGCCGCCCGGCACGATCGAGCGCCTCGAAGATCGCGGTCTCCGCGATCCGGTAACGGCCCTCGAGGTCCGGGGCATCGGTGTGCAGGGACGCGATGGCCGAAAGCGTGTGGGTCAGGTGATCGAAGACGAGGACGAGATCCGTCTCGATGAATGCGGCCATCGGGACGTGGACCGGGTCTCGCTCGGGCAGCGGCACGGACCGCTCGAACGTGGAGATCGCGTCGTAGGCAAGGGCGCCGACCGCGCCGCCCGTGAACCGCGGCATCCCTTCGACCGGCATGACCCGCCGGCGCGGCACGAACCGGCGGATGGCTTCGAGCGGGTCAGGGGCCTCGCTGATCTCGACCGGTAGGTCCGGAGCGTAGGTGGGGACCGTGACGGGACGGGTCTGTGTGCTGGCCTGCCCATCGCGCACCTCCAGGAGCCGACGCGGACCCACGCCGAGGAACGAGTAGCGACCCAGTCGCTCGCCGCCTTCGACCGACTCGAGGAGATAGGCCGGGCCGCCGTCGTCGAGGCGCAGGAACGCACCGATCGGCGTCTCGAGATCGGCCGGTCGCGTGGCACGAAGCAGCACGGTATCGGCGTCGGCGGCGAGCCGCTTGGTCTGCGCCAGGCTGAGCGGATCCGGAGTGGTCATGCGATCGGGCCTCAGAATCAGAAAACGACCAATTCGTCCCGGGACGAAAGGTCGTGCCTTCCGCGGTGCCACCCTCATTCGGCGATGCCGCACTTTGCCTGACCGACGGGTCCCGGTGTCTCCACCTGGTTCCGATCGGCGCTGCCTTGTATCGCTGGCGCTCTGCGCCGGAGCCTACTGACGACCGCCGAGGCGTGTCATGTTCGGTCCGGAGGCTCCCGGGGCCATTCCCTGTCGTCGTCGCCCCGGTTTCCACCAGCCACCGGGTCTCTCTGCCGACGCGCGACGGGTACTCGTCCCGTTCACTGCCCGTTCTTCGTGATGTGGTCGGGAGTATGGCCGGACTCCGCGACGGCCGTCAAGCCGGCGGTCGAGCGGCGGTCGAGCGGCAATCAAACCCCAAGGATCCGCGGTGTACGACCTCGAGTCGTGCGATGGACGTTGCTGTCTCGTTGGCCTTCCGGTGACGCCGCCATCGGCGCTCGTTCACGCACGGGAAGGGGCCAGGGTCGTCAGACGGGCGCTGCTGCGTTGCCCTCAGATCCGCAGAGCACGACTCAGGGTCGTCACGCGCGATCTCAGGTGCCCGGTGGGTCGGGTTCGGGGGCATCGGGCTGGCCGGCAGCCACCTTGGGTTCGAAACCGTCGCAACGCAGGACCGGCAACGGCGGGTAGCGCGGGTAGCGCCGATCCCCCTTCGACCGCTCGCACAGACGGAACGTGCTGCCTCGACCAGAGGTCACGACACGCGAGTGTCGACACACGGCACAGAGCCCGACGGCCGGGAAGTCACTCCACAACGCCATTGGGTCTGGCCTCAGCTGGGCGGGTGGCGGAGAGGGTGGGATTCGAACCCACGAAGTCTTTCGACTCAGCGCTTTTCAAGAGCGCCGCCATCAACCGCTCGGCCACCTCTCCGGTGCGCAGGATACCAGCGACACCCCCAGGCTCAGAGTCGGGGCCGCCGACGGCGCCGCATACCGAAGTCGCCGAGCCAGCGTCGGACGAGCGGCAGCCAGGCCAACCCGCCGAACCCACCTGGAAGCCGGCCGATCCCGGCACGCCGCGCGCCCCGCCGGTGAGACCGCCTGACGTGCCGCCTGCGCCGCTGTTCGAACCGGGGTCGACGACCGGTCCGCCGCCGATCGCGGGCGACGACGACGTCCCAGGATCCGCCGACGTGCCCCGTGTCGGGGCCGGGGCCGGGGCCAGTTGCGCGCGCGCACCACTCGGGTGCGCGAGGGTCAGTTCGCGGTGACCACCACGGTGCCGGCGATGAGGTCGTGCCAGCCACGCTTCCGCTTATCGACGAAGATCCAGACATATCCGATGTAGAACACGGCTCCGGATACCCATTAGCCGAGCAGACGCAAGATCGCCTGCCCCACGCTGACGGGACCGCCATCCGAATCACGGACCACCTTGATGCCCATCGCGCTCATCCCCGGGGTCTGGCCCGAATGGACCCAGAAATACGGGAAGTAGACGAGCGGGATGACCACGATGGCCAGGATGGGAACGATGGCCAGCGGCGGGAACGCCACGACCGAGAGGCCCGCCACGATCACCAGGACGATGATGACCACGAACGTCACGACGATGTCGATGATGTAGGCCACGAGGCGCGCGCCGGCTCCCGCGAACGCGACGCCCGGGGCGGGTCCAGGTTCCGGATCGGGTGCCTGCCAGCCGGATGATGTGGTCATGTCTCGTCCCTCCGTATGGGATCTCGGCGCGGCTTACGGAGCCGCGCTCGGTGCCGGGCTTGCCTGGTTGAGCAGGCCTTTCAGGTCAAAGATCGATGCATTGCCGGATGGCACGAGCATCACGGTGATCTTGTCGGTCAGCTTCTGGATGTACTGGTACTGCAGGATCTGATCCGACAGGGAAGCCGCGAGCGCCCTGTTCGCCGTGGACTGGCCATTCGCGAGCGCGATGGTCGCGGCGGCCTGACCCTCGGCAAGCTTCACGTTCGAATCCGCCTGGCCCTGGGCCTGCGCCACTGCCTGGTCGGCCTGGATCTTCTTCTGGGCGAGGATTTGGGTCTCGGTCTGGACCTGCTGCTGGGCGACCTGCTTCGCCTCGATCGCCTGCTGGAACGCATCGCTGAAGCTGATGTTCGCGATATAGATGTCGTCGACCACGATGTGGTACTGGGCGAGGTTGGCCGCCAGCTGGTCTTTCGCCTTCTGGCGGATCTCGTCGCGCGCGCCCAGGATCTGGTCGACCTTGTACTCGGGCACCACGGACTTGATGAAGTCGTTGAACGCGGGGTCGATCACCTTGGAGGCGAAGTCGGTGCCGACCCGCTGGTAGAGGTCCGAGGCGAACTGGCCGTCGACGTGGTAGTTCATGACGCCCGTAAGCTTGACCGTCTGGTACTCCGACGATGCAGCGTCGATCTCCTGAAACTGGTGCGGCTGGACGCGGGTGTCGATGATCGCAACGTGCTGCACGATCGGGATGACGATGTGCAACCCGGGCTCCAGCGTTCCGGCCTGGACGGAGCCGAAGTTGGTGACCACGCCGACGTTTCCGGCCGGGACTTCGACGAACGGTGCCGACGCCCCGACCACGAGGATCAGCGCACCGATGATCGCGCCGAAGACGCCACGGAGGATGTGGGCGCGCGGGACAGGCACGCCTGTCCGTCCCGGACCGGGAGTCGCGCGGCCGAGCGGCAGGAAGATCCCAAGCGCCAGGCTGACGCCAAGCACGATCAGGCCGGCGAGCAGGATGAGGATGTTGATCATCGGAGTGGCGACCTCGGGCTAGCGACAGGTTGGGCGATTCCACCCCGAGGATACGCTGCGCACCGTCCGCGATCGGCCATCGCCCGCCGATCAGGCCAGGTCGTGCACGATCCAGACGTTCTGGTCGTAATAGACGCCCTCATCGCGGTCGCGATCGATCGTCATCGGCGAGGTTGCCGTGGCCAGCACATAGTCGCCGCTGTCCGGGTAGCGCAACCCGGTCCAGGCCTCCCAGTCGGGGATCGTGCCGCGGATCTCCATCGATCGCGGCGCGGCCCGAACGATCCGCCCGCCGAGGCGGACATGCAGCCGGATCCACGGATCGAAGGGCAGCCTGTCGGGCCGCGTCCACGTGGCGTACCGCTCGATGGGGGTGAGTGGATAGCGATGCTTCTCGGTCGGCCGGACGCAGGCGAGCACCGCCCGATACCCGGCCGCGCGGCCGGCCGCGCGCATGGCGTCGAGCATCGTCCCGGAATGGCCGGCGCCGCGCTCGGTTCGGCCGACCATGATGAGCATCGCCCCGAGCGCTTCCGGCGTCCGGCCCGCATCGATGTCGGCGGCGCTGCGCAGGACCTGGGCGTCCCAGCCGTCGGGCAGGTCCGCGTCGGTCCCGTCCCACGTCAGCGGCATCGCATTGGATGTGGCCACGACGGCATCCGCCGCGCTGACGAGGACCAGCTGATGATCGGGCCAGTCGGCATGCGCTCGCGGGAACATCCGGTTCGCGACCTCGCTCTCGGTCATGAACGGCTCCCACATGCCCCTGTGGTGGGCGTCGACCGCCGCCCCGAGGTCCGGGCGTTCGGTCAGGGTGGTGATCCGATGGCCGTCGGGCAGACCGAGCCCGTTCGCCCGAAGGCGCGCCTCTACGCTGCCTGCCATGTCCGTCGGCGCCATCGCCCGGTCAGTCCCGGGCGACGATGACGTCGCGGCCGAGGTACGGCCGCAGGACCTGGGGAACCTCGACGGAGCCGTCCGGCCGCTGGTATGTCTCGAGGATCGCGGCCACGATCCGGGCAAGTGCCAGCCCCGAGCCGTTGAGCGTGTGGACGAGCTCGGGCTTCGCGCCCGGTTCCGGGCGATAGCGGATCGACATCCGGCGCGCCTGGAAATCGCGGAAGTTCGAGCACGAGCTGACCTCGAGCCAGCGCTCCACGCCGGGTGACCAGACCTCGAGGTCGTACTTGCGCGCTTGGGTGAAGCCCATCTCGCGCGTGCTCATGAGCAGGACCCGATACGCGAGCCCGAGCCGCTGGAGCAGGATCTCCGCGCGTTCGGTCATCCATTCGAGCGCGGCCGCGCTGTCGTCCGGCTTCTCGAACAGGACCATCTCCACCTTGTCGAACTGGTGGACACGCAGGATCCCGCGGGTGTCCTTGCCGGCAGCACCGGCTTCGCGCCGGAAACACGGGGAGTACGCGGCGTAGCGGATCGGCAGATCGGCCGCGTCGAGGATCTCGTCGCGATGGAGGTTGGTGACCGGGACTTCGGCCGTCGGCACAAGGTAGAGCTCGTCGCGGGTCACGACGTACATCTGGTCTTCCTTGTCCGGGATCTGGCCGGTCCCGCGCGCCGAGTCGGCATTGACCACGGCCGGCGGCCAGACCTCCGTGAAGCCATTCTCGCGGGAGTGGACGTCGAGGAACCAGTTGATCAGGCCGCGCTGGAGTGCCGAACCCGCGCCCTTGTAGACCGGGAACCCCGAGCCCGCGATCTTTGCGCCACGGGCATTGTCGAGGATGTCGAGGGCGTCGCCGATCTCCCAGTGCGGCTTGCGCATCCAGGTCGCGCCACCGGACGGCGCGTCCGCGCCGACGTCACCCTCGACCGGCTGATCGTGGGGGAGCAGTTCGCCCCAGGTCCGGATGGTGACATTGGCTTCCTCGCCACCGATCGGGATGTCGAGGTCGGGCGGGTTGGGGATGCGGAGAAGGATCTGCTCGAGCTGCTCCTCGATGTCGGGTAGCTCCGCCTCCTGGGCATCGCTCTCAGCCTTGAAGGCGGCCACCTGGGCCTTCAATGAGACGATCTCAGGATCGTCCTGAGGTCGACCCGACTGGATCAGCGTGCCGATCCTCTTGGATGCCTCATTCCGATGGCGGCGGTTGCCCTCGACGTCGGTCAGGAGGCGTCGGCGCTGCTCGTCCATCGCGAGCGCGCGATCGATCAGGGCGGGGTCCTCGCCTTTGTCGATAGCGCCCTTGCGGATCGCCGCCGCGTCGTCGCGGAGTCGCTGGATGCCGACACTCATGAGGCCACATCCTGCGGCGCCCGCGCCGCCTCGCGCAAGCGCGTGCGGACGAAGCCCGGATCGAGACTCGCAAGCAGCCAGCCGGCCCGCGGCCCGTTCGATCGGCCAAGGAATGCGAGGTAGAGCGCCGCGAAGGCATCCTTGGGGGCAAGTCCAGTCGCGCTGGCCGCGGCGAAGATCGCGTCCTGCCAGCCATCGCCCGCGACCGGCAGCGCCGTATCGAGCGCGCCGGCAAGGGCCGACAGATAGATGCGCTGAGGAACCTCGAGGGCGTCGGTCTCCGAGGGAAGGGTGTCCTGGACGCGGATCAGCGAACGTTCCGGGGCGTAGGCATCGAGCCAGGCGCGAGCAGCCGCGATCCGCGCATCGAAGGCCGCGCGCTCAAGGTCCGTCAACGGCGAGCCCTTTTCGGCCAGCACGTGCGCGGCCACATCCACGCCCGGGATCTGGACCAAAAGGGCGAGGTGACTGAACACGGGGCGGAACGCGGCAGCTTCGGCCGCCAGGTCCGCGTGCGGATCGAGCAGCGAATAGCGCAGGGTCGCCTCGTACCCGGGCGACATCTCGCCCTTGACCTCCCGACCGGCAGTCGCTGCCGCGAACTTGTCGAACTCGTCGAACAGGCGCGGGATCTGGTCCGTGCCGTCCGGATCGAAATCGATGGCATGGTTCGGCTTCGGGCGGAGGAAGAGGAAGCGCAGCTGCTCGGGCGGGACCACCTCGGCCATGGTGTGTGCGGCCGCGCCACGGCCCTTGGACGTGGACATCTTCTTGCCGCCGATGTTCAGGAACTCGTACGGCACGTTGATCGGCGGTTCACGTTCGAAGACCTCGCGCGCGATCGCGTCACTCCGGTCACGCGATCCGCCCGCGGTCGAGAGGTCCTTGCCGCACGGCTCGATGGTCACGCCGAAGAGCGACCACTGAGCCGCCCACTCGAGGTTCCACGGCAGTTTGGCGTTCCCACCGAACGGCGAGATCCAGCCCGATGTCCCGCAGCCTGTCGCCCAGTCCACCAGCCGGGGTCGGCACTCGAAGTAGACCTCGGAGCCGTTCCACTCCGTGACGATGGTCGTCCCGACCTTGCCGCAGTGCGGGCAGATGACACCGGCCGGGTGCCATGTGTCAGGGTGCTGGACATTGGCCACGCGGCGGTAGATCTCACGGACCTGGGCGGCCTTGTCGAGGGCGATGCGGAGGAACGGATCCATCGCCCCGGTCGGGTAGATGTCGCTCATCCAGTAGTAGCGGTCCGGGACGATCCCGAGGCCCGCGAAGGTGTCGATGAAGATGCCCGCGAAATGCCGCGCATAGCTCGGGTGGCAATCCCCTGCCGGATCCGGCACATGCGCGAGCGGCCGACCCATCTCGCGCTCGATGGCATCAGGGGTCAGGAGCGCCTGCGCATCCATCGGGTCGAGGTCGTCGACGCCGTACAGCAGCGTGGTCTCGACGCCCGCCACCCGCAGGGCGCGGCTGATCGTGTCGAGGATGACCGGGCCACGCAGACTGCCGACATGGACGGTCCCGGACGGCGTCTTCGAATCGTTGACGACCTGTGGGCCGCGGTCACGGACCTGCGCGGCGAGTTCGTCCGCCCAGTCCATGGACGTCCTCCGCGGGTTAGCTGATGCCGACGATCTTGTAGGTGAAGTCACCGGCCGGGACCTTCACCACGATCTTGTCGCCCTTCTTCTTGCCGAGCAGGGCACGACCCACCGGGCTCTCGTTGGAGATGCGGCCCTCGGCCGGCTTCGCCTCAGCCGAGCCGACGATCGTGAACGATTCGGCGCCGTCCGGGCTTTCCACCGAGACCGTGCTCCCGATCTGGACATGATCGGTGGAGTGGTGCTCGTCGATGATCGTGGCGTTCTTGATGATCGCTTCGAGGGTCTGGATACGACCCTCCACGAACGCCTGCTCGTTCTTGGCGTCCTCGTATTCGGCGTTCTCGGACAGGTCGCCGTGCTCCTTGGCGTCGTGGATGCGGTTGGCGACCTCCGACCGCTTCACGGTGACCATCTCATCCAGCTCGGCGCGGAGCTTGTCCAGGCCATCCCTGGAAAGGTAGGTCGGCTTGTTGTTCACGTCCGGTGGCCCCCGCAGTGCAGGTGGTCTAGGGTGCGTCGACCGGTTGGGCGGTCATGCATAAAGGAAAGAACTCCAGGCCTGCTGCGGTCATCCGCGCGCCTGAAGTTCCAGCCGGGTGGGAATGGTAGTGCGGTGCGGGGTGGGTGTCAAAGCGCCACGAACGGTCGCCCGGGCTAGCGATCGCCACCGGACAGGTGGACAAGCCGGCGCTTCACGCGCTGGAGCGAGGCGCGGTCGGTGACCGCCACGAAGACGGTGTCGTCGCCGGCGATCGACCCAGCGACCTCGGGCCAGCGGGTCCGGTCCAGGGCCGCTGCGACCGCGTGCGCAGAGCCTGGCAGGGTCCGCAGGACGAGCAGCAGGCCGGCCTCGTGGATCTCGAGCGGGAGGTCGGCGAGGAGCTTGCGCAACCGGTCCTCCCCTGAGGTCTCGGCTTCCACCAGCCGAGGCGGAAGGCCATACGCCACGGTGCCATCGCGGGCGACCTTGATCAGGCCGAGCTCGGCCACATCCCGGCTGACGGTGGCCTGCGTGGTACGGAACCCACGCTCGCGCAGGGTGACCGCGAGTTCCTGCTGCGTGCGGATGGGGCGTTGATCGACGAGGTCACGGATCGCCCGCTGGCGAAGCTGCTTCATGACCTCCATGGTCGGGGCGCCTCCCTCTCCCGGGTTATCGCGCGAGCCAGACCACCACCACCACGGCGGCCAGGACCAGCCGGTAGACCACGAAGATGTCGAACGAGTGCGATCGGACGAAGTCGAGCATGACCCGGATCGCGATGATCCCCGACACGAACGCTGCAACGAGACCGACGACGAGCGGGCCGACACTGACCGCGACGCCTGCTTCACCCGTGACCAGCTTGCGCAGCTCGAAGACGGCGGCGCCTGCCGTCACCGGCGTGGCCATCAGGAAGCTGAAGCGGGCGGCCGCCGGACGGTCGAGACCGACGAATCGTGCCGCAGCGATCGAGATCCCGGACCGGCTGATGCCGGGCACCAGGGCGATCGCCTGCGCCACCCCGATCCCGAACGCGATGGGGAACGTGATGTCCTCGACGTCCCGGACGCGAGCCCCCCAGCGGTCGGCGAACCACAGGATCGCTGCACCGATCACGAGCATCACGGCGACCAGTCCGACATGGCGGACCGCATTCTCGGCGATGTCGTTCAGGAGGAAGCCAGCGATCGCCGCCGGGACCGTTGCGGTGAGGAGCAGCCATGCCAGGCGACGGTCCGGATCGTCGGCGAGGGATCGGTCACGGATCGCCGCGAGACCGGCCGGCACGAGGCGCAGCCAGTCCCGGGCGAAGTAGATGAGCAGCGCCCCCAGCGTTCCGATGTGCAGGATCACGCTGAAGACGAGGGAGGTGATGAACGGATCCGTCCAGCCCAGCAGGAACGGGACGATGATCAGGTGCCCGGACGACGAGATCGGCAGGAACTCGGTGAGTCCCTGCACGATCCCCATCACGAGGGCCTGGAGGAGCGTATCCATCAGGCTTCAGCCGGCGTGCGCCGACCCTAGCGGATGAACAGCGGGGCGAGGACGAGTGTGATCGTCGCGAGGAGCTTGATCAGGACGTGCAGGGACGGACCCGCCGTGTCCTTGAACGGATCGCCGACCGTGTCACCGACGACAGCGGCGGCGTGGGCGACGGACTTCTTGCCGAGGACCACGCCGTTCTCGTCCTTGAGGTGACCGGACTCGATGTACTTCTTGGCGTTGTCCCACGCGCCGCCGCCGTTGTTCAGGACGGTGGCGAGCATGACGCCGGAGATCGTGCCGACCATCAGCATGCCGGCCACGGCCTCGTAGCCGAGGACGACGCCGACGATGATCGGTGCGGCCACCGCGACCACGCCTGGGGCGATCATCTCGCGCAGGGCGGCCTTGGTGGTGATGTCGACGACCCGGGCGTAGTCCGGGCGCTGGGTGTAATCCATGATCCCGGGCATCTCGCGGAACTGGCGCCGGACCTCGACGATGATCGCCTGGGCCGTGGTGCCGACCGCCCGGATCGCGAGCGAGCTGAAGAAGTAGACGAGCATCGCCGCGATCAGCGCCGCGATGAACACGTTGACGTTGGCCAGGTTGACCGAGGTGAGCAGCCCCTGGGCCGCCGTGCGGGTCCCCGCCTCGATCTGCCGACCGAGGATCAGGTTGACCTTGTCGATGTAGGCGCTGAACAGGAGGAACGCGGCCAGCGACGCCGAGGCGATCGCGTAGCCCTTGGTCAGGGCCTTGGTCGTGTTGCCCACCGCGTCGAGGCGGTCCGTGATCTCACGGGCACCAGCCTCGGCGCGGCTGAACTCGGCGATCCCGCCGGCGTTGTCGGTGATGGGACCGAACGTGTCCATCGCCAGGACGTAGGCGGTGGTCATCAGCATGCCCATCGTCGCGACGGCGGTGCCGAAGATGCCACCGACATTCGCGCCATTGGTGTCGACCAGGCCAGCCTGCGAGCCGAGCCAGTGGCTGGCGAAGAGCGCGATGGCGATCGCGATGGCGGTGGCGAAGGTGGTCTCGAAACCGACCGCGACGCCGGAGATGATGTTGGTCGCAGGGCCGGTCTTCGAGGCCTCGGCGATCTCTCGGACCGGCCGGTACGAGCCGGCTGTATAGAACTGCGTGATGTACACGAACGCCACGCTGGTCGCCAGACCGACCACGCCAGCAAGGAAGAACCAGATCCAGGCCGGCAGCCCGTTGGCGCCCGTCTGGGAACCGGTCTGCATCATCACGCTGGTCGTGATGAAGAGCCCGACCACGGACAGGATCGTGGTGACCCAGTAGCCGCGGTTGAGCATGTTCATGGGGTCCTCGTCCTCGCGCCCGCGAACGAAGAAGATCGCCACGATGGTCGAGAGGAGCCCGAAGGCCCGGACCACGAGCGGGAAGAAGATCCATGCCTCGGGGTGCGACCAGCCGGCGGCCTTCGCGATCGTGTAGACCGCGACGCCAAGGATCATCGCGCCGATGTTCTCGGCCGCGGTGGATTCGAACAGGTCCGCACCGCGACCGGCGCAGTCGCCGACGTTGTCGCCGACCAGGTCCGCGATGACGCCCGCGTTGCGGGGGTCGTCCTCGGGGATCCCGGCCTCGACCTTGCCGACCAGGTCCGAACCGACGTCGGCGGCCTTCGTGTAGATGCCACCGCCGAGCTGGGCGAACAGGGCCACGAAGCTGGCTCCGAAGCCGTAGCCGACGATGAGGAAGGGCGCCTCCTCCGGGTGGGTGAAGCCACCGAAGGCGACGAACATCAGGTAGACGCCGAGCAGCGACAGGGCGACGACGAGGAACCCGGAGACGGCTCCACCGCGCATCGCGACCTGGACCGCTTCGACGAGGCTGCGCCGGGCGGCCGATGCCGTGCGGACGTTGGCCTTGACGCTGATGAACATGCCGATGATCCCCGACGCCATCGAGCAGGCAGCGCCGACGAGGAACGCGATCCCGGTCCGCCAGCCAAGGTCGATGCCGTTGAAGCTGGTGTCCGCCACCTGCGGGTTGACGAGGGCCGTGATCACGCCCGTGATGACCACTGCGCCGACGAGCGCGAGGACACCGATGGTCGTGTACTGACGACGGATGAAGGCGACGGCGCCTTCGAAGATCGTGCCGGCAACTGCCTGCATCTCAGGTGTCCCGGTGTCCCGACTCAGGACATCACGGGCCAGGTACAGCGCGAACAGCACGGCGATGATGCCGGCCGGCAGGATGATCAACTGGAGCGCACTGGCGTCCATCAGGTCAGAGGGTCCTCCGCGTTGGGCTGTGTCCGCCGTGGGACCCGGGCGCGTGACGGGCGCCGGCGGGGGCGGTCTTGAGTGTGGGCGTCGCCTCCGGGTCGCGGCGGCGGGCATGCCGACATTGACGTCTCGGCCGCGGGGCGAGTGTAGCAAGGCGCCGAACGGCGGGTCAAACCAGATCGGGCGCGGACATCGGTCGAGCAGGGTCGCGCGAGGCGAGTGGCCGCAGTCTGCCCCTATACTGCCGGTCCTGTGAGTCAGACCGTCGTTTCGTGAGCCAGAGACCCGCGCTTGGCTGTGTCCTCGAGATCGTCGAGACCCTCGCGCTCACGCTGCTCATCTTCTTCGTCATCCAGAACTTCGTCGCGCAGCCGTACAAGGTGCAGATGCAGTCCATGGAGCACACGCTGGAGCCTGAGCAGTACGTCCTGGTCGACAAGATCACCCCCCATTTCGATACCTACAAGCGCGGCGACATCGTGGTGTTCAATCCGCCCAAGGACTGGGCGCAGGAGAACGGCACGCCGTATATCAAGCGGGTGATCGGGGTCGGTGGCGACACGGTCGATATCCATGACGGCGGGGTCTACATCAACGGCATCGCCCTCCATGAGCCGTACCTGTACGCCGAGACGCCCGGGGCGACACCCCAGGCGACCACGCCCCTCTCCGATCAGCACACGTGGACGATCCCCAAGGGTGAGCTCTTCCTCATGGGCGACCATCGGGCGAACTCGTCGGATTCGCGGGCATTCGGACCGGTCGCCGTGGATGCCGTCATCGGTCGGGCGTGGCTCCGCTACTGGCCGATCGGCACGTTCGGGATCCTCCAGACACCGACCTACCCGGAGCTGGTCCCCGCCACGCCATGAACCCGGCCCTGGCGGGGGTCGCACTCGCCATCCTCATCGGCGCGATCGTGGCAGCCTCGTCCCGTGACGCCCGCATCGCCACACTGGGGATGGCCGTCGTCGCCGTCGGCAGTCCGATCCTGGCGGACCCCATCGCGTCCCCGCTCGGACTGGCGGCGCGGATCGTGGCCGCACTCCTCGCCACATATCTGCTCTGGATCGCCGTTCGTGATGGCGGCGCGCCTACGGGCGGGTCACGGATCGGGTGGGCTGCCGAAGCGTCCGTGGCGGCGGCGGCCGCGATCGTCGGCTACGGCACACACGGACTCGGTGTGGCGGGTTCCGGGCCGGCGCTCGGCCAGGCCGTCGGGTTCGCCCTCGCCGCCCTTGCGATGGCACCGCTCGTGACCGGTCGTGACACGATCCGCATCGGGATGGGGCTCCTGCTCCTCACGCACGGCTCGCTCCTCGTCCGAGTGGCCCTCGGCGGGACACCATCGCCGCTCGAGGAGCTGGTGACTGCCGGATTCATCGCCGGGCTCGGCGGGGTGGTGGCCGTGCTCTCGACCGCAGCGCGCTGGGACGGTTCCGATGGCGGTTTCGCGCTCGCGGCTCCCGGCGGTCCTGATCGGACCACGCACGCGCCGCCACGTCCCGATCGGCGCCGACCGCGACCGGCCGCCGAGTCCCTGCCGCTGTGGACCGGCGATGCCTTCCCGACCAGCGATGCGTCCTCGTCGAACGATCCGTTCCCCGTCGACGAGCCATGACGCTCGCGATCTACTTCGCCATCACCTTCGGCGCGGCTGGTCTGTCCCTGATCGGACGGATCAGCGAACGGCTCGCCATCGCGATCGGGCTGGTGGGTCTTGGCGCCGCGAGTCTTGCCGCCATCGGGATCGACCCGAACGAGGCGCTGCGGATCGGCGGGGGTGGGCTGGCGGCGAGCGCGTACGTCCGCCTGTTCCTGATCCTTGGCACGGTCGTCGGCACGATCCTGGCTCTCGTGGGGCTCGCCGCAGGTTCCCGGCGCGACCTCCCGGCCGTGACCCTCGGGACGATGGGGGCCGCTGGCCTCGCCCTCGTCCTGCCCGACGCCCGGATCGCAGTCATCGCGGCGACGGCCAGCGGCCTCCTCGGGGTGCTCCTCACGATCGTGCCGACCAACGGCCGGGCCGGGGCCACGGTCGGGATCAGGGTGGCTCGTGCGCTGGTCGTGGCTGGGGCGATGGCGATCGCGGCGACCGCCTGGATCGGACGTGACCTGAGTGAACTGGCAGCACAGCCCGTCGTGTTCGGACTGGCGTACCTTGCGTTCGCGCTGGCCGTGGCCGTCCGCTTCGGGGCGATCCCCTTCCACGTGTGGGCCGCGCGACTCACCGATTCGGTGCCCGAGGCAGCCCTGCCGATCGTCACCGCCTGGGGTCCGGCCACGTTCGCGGTGGTGGCCCTCGCCTGGACCGATGCATCGATCGCGCCGTTGCTCGTGGAGATGGATGCCGAGCGGGCGCTCATCCTGGCGATCGCCATCGCTTCGATCGCGCTGGCCGCCTTCGCCGCGTGGATCCAGGACGACCTCGAGCACATCGTCGGGTATTCGATCATCGGCGACGCCGGGTTCGTGCTGCTGGCGGTCGCGGCGCTGGATCCGGATGCCTGGGCCCCGGCACGAACCTGGATCCTGGCCTACGCCGTGGCACGCAGCGCGTTCGCTGCCTGGGCGGCGGCGATGCGTGCGACCTACTTCACGGGTCGGCTGAGCGACCTGCGTGGGTGGGCGCTCCGCTCCCCGGTCCTGGCGGTCGCGTTCGTGATCATCGCCGTGGCCTCGATCGGCGTCCCCGGGCTGGCTGCGTTCGACGCTCGCTCCGACCTGATCCAGCTCTCGCTGGGCGGCCCGATCCAGGGACTCGTGCTCCTGCTGGCGTTCGCGCCGCTGCTCTACTACGGGCGGATTCTGGTGATCGGCCTGCGCCGCCCCGATCCGGCGACGACGACCGACGGCGGGATGGCCGGCGGGCCCAGCCTCAGCCCGATCGACATGACCGACCTGCGCGGCTCGCTCGGCCGCCTCTGGAACGCCAACCGGCCGGCATCGGCGGTGCTCGGCGCGTGCGCCATCGCCGTGCTTGCACTCGTGGTGACGGCCGGAGGTTTCGGCGGCCCGGCTGCGGCTGCGGGTCTGGCACCCGGATTGGAAGGCCCGACCGAGTCGTTCATCCCCGGCCCCGGCGACAGCGTGGACGGTGGATCGCCGCCGGCCAGCGCGTTGCCAGGCGAAGGGTCCGGCGGTCCGTCGTTCGCGCCGGTGCCGACGACCTAGGGTTCCCGGGGCGTCCTCGCGTACGCCACGTGGTCGAGGGCGCCTATTCGCCCGGTGCGAGGACCCAGCGATCGATGTCGCGCTCGTAGTCGAGCAGCTCCGCGGGTGTGAACCAAATCGCGAGCTCCGTCGCCGCGGCTTCGGGGCTATCCGACGCATGCACGATGTTCTGCGCTGTCTCGAGTGCGAAGTCGCCCCGGATCGTGCCCGGCGCCGCTTCGTGCGGTCGCGTCGCGCCATTGATGGCGCGGATGACGGCGATCGCATTCGGGCCGTCGAAGGCGGCTGCGACCAGCGGCCCCGACGTGATGAAATCGACGAGCCCTGCGAAGAACGGCTTGGCCCGGTGCGCCGCGTAGTGCGTCTCCGCGACGGCCCGGTCCACGTGGACGAGCTTCAGGCCGGCAAGCTTGAGCCCGCGCGCCTCGTAGCGCTCGAGGATCCGGCCGACAAGCTGGCGCTGGACACCATCGGGCTTGATGAGGACGAGGGTTCGTTCGATGGATGACATGGCTTCCTTGGGTAAAGGATGCGACTGGATGCCGCCATCCTAGCGGATACCCGCGGCCGACTCCCCCCAGGCCCCCGGTCAGCCGCGACGACGTCGGCGGCGGCCTGCTGGTCGGGCGATCGGTTCCGCGTCACCGGGCTCGGGCTGGTCGGACGTGGGTTCCGGATGACCAGCTGGGGACTCGGGTTCGGCGGCGGGTGCAGCGACGTCAGTGGCCGTCATGACGTCGGTCGCGGGGGCGTCGTGCGCCACGCTCGACCCGACCGCGGGAGCCGTCGCCGCCAGCGCAGCGCGGTACGCGGCGCGCGCCGCCGGATCGTCACCGATCGCAGCATGGGCATCGCCGCTCACCAGCAGCAGGCCCGGATCCGCGGAGTCGCCGACGAGCCGGACCACGTCGGCGGCCAGTTCCGGTGCAAGCCGGATGACCAGGCCCAGGCGCACGGCGGCGGTGGCAGGGTCACCCGATCCGAGGGCGAGGCGTGCCGCCTCGAACAGTCGCTCCCCGTCCGACACCACCGGCGCGCCCAGCCCTGCGGGTGCGGTCGCCGCGGCCGCAGCGACCCCATCGGGGATGTCCCATAGCCCGGTTTCGGGGACGGCCGGTGCGAGCCCGTCGTCGGGGGGCGGGGCATCGTGGTCGTCAGGCAGCCGGCCACCCGGGGCGTCCGGAGCCGGTACGACGGGACGGCCGCTCCCCTGGCTCCACGCCGCGACACGCTCCGTCGGGAAGAGCGTCACGGGTGACGGCACCGGCTCCGACGGATCGGCCGGCCAGACGCCTGAACGTGGCATCCCCGCGAAGACCGGATCGATCGGCCCGACCGAGATCGCCAGCGCGCGACCGGCCAGTCGACGCGCCTCGCTTGGTCGCCCGAGCGCGGAGGCCGCCTCTGCGGCGATCACGTGTGCGACCACCGACGTCTCGTCGCTGGTGAGCGCCTTGCTCGCGGCTGCACCGGCGCCCGTGAGATCGCCGGTCCGCCAGCGGACCTCGGCGAGATCGATGCGGGCCGCCTGATCGAGTGTGCCCTGCGCAGCGAGCGTCTCCAGCTCCGCACGTGCGAGGGACATCGATCCGAGGCGCAGGTGCAGACCGGCGAGCACGAGCGCCACGTCGCGAGTCGCCGGCGGGTCAGTCCGCGTGGTCTCGTCGGTCATCCGGCACCGGTGGGGAGATGGAGCCGGGCATCCAGCCCGTGCAGGTACTTGCCGGGCGCGACGGCTGCGAGGCGCAGACCGTCGTCGACGAAGAGTCGCGCAGCAAGCTCCTGGATGGCATCGGCCTCGACCGCATCCACGGCGGCGATCCCCTCGTCGACGGTCATGACCCGGTCGTGCAGCGCCTCCTGACCACCGAGCCAGGAGGCGACGTGGCGGGTGTCGTCCAGTCGAAGTTCCATGCCGCCACCAAGGTAGCGCTTGGCCTTGAGCAGTTCATCGGCCGGGACGCGTTCGTCGCGCAGGCGAGCCAGCTCCGCGAGGATCGCCTCGAGTGCCTCGCCAAGGCCCGCGGGGTCGACCCCGGCCGAGACCTCGAGGGCCCCGACGTCGGCGTAATCGACCAGCCCCGACGACACATCGTAGGCAAGGCCGCGCTCCTCGCGGACCGACAGGAAGAGCCGGCTGCTCATCCCGTCGCCAAGGACGGCATTGAGGACCGCGAGCGTCCAGCTGTCCGGGTGATCGCGCGGGAGGGCCGGGACGCCCAGGCACAGCTGTGCCTGGGCCGTGGGGCGTTTCCCGGTCAGGATGCGCGGTCCGGCCGGCAGGGCTTCGGCCGGGGCGAACCCGGGAACGACGCCCGCGCCGCTCCCGAACGCCTCGGCGACGAGGGCGACGGCCTCGTGGTGTTCGAGGTCGCCGGCCACCGCCACGACGATGTTCGACGGTCGATAGGCGCTTCGCCAGAACGACCTGATGGTGTCGGACGGGAGGGCGCGGATGCCGTCTTCATCTCCACAGATCTCACGACCCAGCGGCCCCTTCCCGAACATCGCGGTCTGGAACAGGATCTGGCAGTACTCGCTGGGATCGTCCAGATACGAGCGGATCTCCTCGACGATGACCGCGCGCTCGCCATCGATCTCGGGATCGGTCAGGTTCGGGCGGACGATCAGCTCACCAAGGACGTCCAGCGCGCGCGTGGACTCGCGGCGCGGGACGCGCACCCAGTAGACGGTCGATTCACGGTCCGTGGCGGCGTTGAACGACCCACCGACGCCTTCGATCGCTTCACTGATGGCGCGTGTCGTCGGATAGGCGGCCGTGCCCTTGAAGGTGATGTGCTCCATGAAATGCGCGACGCCGGCCTCACCGTCGGTCTCGAGACGCGAACCGGCGAGGACATAGGCGGCCACGGAGACCGAGCGCGCGCCCGGCATGCGGGCGCTGATCACACGCGGCCCCGAGGGCAGCTCGGTCCGTTCGAACATCGTCGGGATGGTACAGGGAATGGGAACGGCGCCCCGGTCGATGACCGGGGCGCCGCGCGCCATGGCGCCTTACTTGGGGAGGATCGTCGGCAGCCAGGCCTGCGCGAAGAAGATCAGGAAGGAGATGCTGACCACCCACATCAGCGGGTGGACCTCGCCGACCTTGCCCTTGACCACCTTGATGAGGACCCACGAGATGAACCCGGCGCCGATCCCCACCGTGATGTCGTACGTGAGCGGCATCAGGATGATCGTCAGCAGGGCCGGGAGGCCCTCTTCGAACTCGTCGACCGCGATGTCCTTGATCTGGGTGAACATCAGGTAGCCGACCAGCACGAGGGCCGGTGCCGTCGCCACACCCGGCACGATCCCGGCGATCGGTGCCAGCAGGATGGCGACGAGGAACAGGACACCCGTGACGACCGAGGCGAACCCGGTTCGACCGCCTTCCGCGACGCCCGCGGCGCTTTCGATGTACGTGGTGTTGGACGAGGTGCCCGCAAGGCCACCGACCGCGGCGGCCACCGAGTCGACGAGCAGGACCTTGCCGACATCCGGGACGGACCCGTCTTCGTTGGCCAGACCAGCCTCGGCGGCGACGCCGGTGACCGTCCCCATCGTGTCAAAGAAGTCCGTGAGCATGATCGCGAAGATCGTGAGGATCGCCACCAACGGGCCCAGGGTCCAGACCTGACCCACGTCGAACTTGCCGAGCGTCGAGAAATCGGGCGTCGCCGTGAACACCTTCGGCAGCGTGGCGACGCCGGCGACGAGCGCGATGACGGTCGTGACCAGGATGCTCACCAGCAGGGCGGCAGGCACCCGCAGGGCGTACAGGGCGACCGTGATCGCCAGACCCGCGATGAACACGAAGTTGGCCGGTGTGGTGGGAAACGCGACGGTCACCAGGGTGCCGCTGCCGGCGGTGATGAACCCGCCGTTCGCGAACCCGATGAACAGGATGAACAGACCGATGCCGACCCCGATCGCCCGTTTGAGCGCCAGCGGGACGGCGTTCATGATCGCTTCCCGGAGGCCGGCGACCACCAGCACGGTGACGATGACGCCTTCGAGGACGATGACGCCCATGGCGCCGGCAGGCGATAGACCCTTCCCGATGAGCGTGAAGGCGACGATGCCGTTGATCCCAAGACCGGCAGCCAACGCGAACGGATAGTTCGCATAGACCCCCATCGCGATGGTCGCGATGCCCGCCACGAGCGCGGTGGCCGCCGCGATCGAACCGAAGTTGAACGCCGGGTCGAGGTCCTTGAAGCCTGCCGTCAGGATCGCCGGGTTCACGAAGATGATGTAGGCCATGACCATGAACGTCGTCAGACCGGCCTTCACCTCGGTGGCAAGGCTGGTCTTGCGTTCAGCGAACTTGAAATACGACGCGATCGCGTCCACGCGTTCCACTCCCTCTCGCTCGTGACGCGCCGGATCCCGATGGCCGGCTCGGACCGCGCCACAGACTGATCGTCCGTCCCCTCAGACGGACCGCCCTTCCCCCCCGGCCGGACTCGGTCCCGGCCTCCGGATCGGCTACTCGTCCTCGCGGGCGTCGAGGCTGAGCAGCTCCATCTTGACGTAGTCACGCATCTCGAACGCGAGCTGCGTGGGCGCGAATGGCGACGGGTCGTCGCTGCCGGGCCCAACCGGGGCGAACTCCACGACCACCCGCTCGTCCCCCTGGACGAGCGCGTAGACGAGGAGCTGGTCGGGCCGAGTCTCGAATTCGAGGTGTTCGAAGGAGTCGATGTTGAGGGTGATCGCCAGCGGGGTGAAGTAGGTGGACGTGTCGTCGGCGTCGACCACGATCCGCTCGACCCAGCCCGTGCCATGCGCGACCACGTCACGGCCGCGCAGGTAGCGGTACGTCACGGTCTGCTTCAGGAGCGGACGGAGCAGGTGGAGCATGTCCGTCTTGCTCGTCACGACACCGTGATTGACGAAGAACTTGGCAGCCGCCGGGTTCGTCACGAGTCGTCTCCAGGGCACCGTGGATGGTCGGGACGGTCGGATGGTACCGCAGGCCGGGGCCGCTCCGACGCGTATCATCGCGCCCATGTTGCTGGCCCTCGATATCGGGAACACGAATGTCACGCTCGGCCTGTTCCGTGCCGGCTCCCTGGTCGCCACCCGGCGGGCGGCCACGGACTCACGCGGGACGGCCGACGAGTTCGAGGCCGCGCTCGATGCACTCCTGCGGCTCGACCGGGCGTCACTGGCCGATGTGACCGCGATGGTGGTGGCGTCCGTGGTCCCGAGCGTGACGGCCGCGATCGAGGTGGTGGCCGCGCGACACGCCTGTCCGCTGCTCCAGGCCACGGTGGGGACCGTGCCCCTCCCCGTTCGGGTGGACCGGCCGCATGAGGTCGGGGCCGATCGACTGGTCAACGCACTGGCCGCCGCACGGCTCTATGGCACGCCGGCCATCGTCGTGGACTTCGGGACGGCCACCACGTTCGACTGCGTCGCCAGCGACGGCGCCTATGTCGGCGGCGCGATCGCGCCGGGACTCGAGCTTGGGCTGGAGGCACTGGCGGCGCGGACCGCCAAGCTGCCGCGCATCGAGTTGCGTGCGCCGGCCCGCGCCATCGGGCGCGACACCGTGTCGGCGATGCAATCGGGGACGGTCTTCGGGTATCAGGCACTCACGAGCGGCCTGCTGGCCCGCATCCGCACGGAACTCGCGGACTCGGCGGGGGTCGCGGTCAACGATGTCCGCGCGATCCTGACCGGTGGGTTGTCGGCCGCGCCATGGGCCTCGGCGCTCGATGGCATCGACGCGATCGACCCCGACCTCACCCTGAAGGGACTCGCCATCCTGTACGCCGAGGTGGCCGGCGGAGAGCGGCTGGAGCTCGGACTGCCATGACCGGGCCATCGGGTGGCCGACTCCAGGGCCGGCTCGTCGGCCTCGGCGTGACGGGTTCCATCGCGGCGTACAAGGCCGTCGAACTGCTGCGCCTCCTGCGCGCGGAAGGCGCCGAGGTCTCGGTGATGCTGACGCCGTCGGCTGCCCGCTTCGTGGGCCCTCTCTCGTTTGCCGCCCTGAGCCGACACCCGGTCGAGAGCGACGTCCTGGCGCTGCTCCCCGACGGGCGGATCGGCCACATCGTCCTCGCCGATTCGTCCGATGCGATCATCGTGGCCCCGGCGACCGCACACTGGCTGGCCGAGATGGCCGCGGGCCTGTCCGGTGACGTCGTGACGGCCACGTGCCTCGCGACGAGTGCGCCGGTGGTCGTCGCCCCGGCGATGGATGGCGACATGTGGACACACCCAGCAACCCGCGACAACGTGGCGCGCCTGCGCGATCGGTTCGGCTGTCTGATCGTCGAGCCCGCGAGCGGGCCGCTGGCATCCGGCCAGAGCGGGACCGGTCGGCTTGCCGATCTCCAGGTCATCGTGGAGGCCGTCATTGCGGCCGTCGGCGATCGACCGATCCGGGCTGCTGACCCGGCGGCCCGACCGCCGCTGCGTGTCGGCGGACTCGCACGCGACGCGGATCTGGACGGGCGCCACATCGTGGTGACGGCTGGTGGCACGCGTGAACCCATCGACCCGGTCCGGTTCATCGGCAATCGCTCCACGGGGAAGATGGGACTGGCGGTGGTGACGGCGGCCATGGAGCGCGGCGCGCACGTGACGCTGATCGCCGCGAACGTCGAAGTTGCGCTCCCCGATGACGACGCCGTGACCGTGGTCCGCGTCGGGTCCACGGCCGAGCTGCAGGTGGCGCTCGATGCCGCCACCCGAACCGGCGAGCACGGCGAGGCCGGGTTCGATGCGCTGGTCATGACGGCGGCCGTGGCCGACTTCCGGCCCGCGACCGTGCACCACGACAAGCTCGCCCGAGGCGACGGCCTGACCCTCGTGCTCGAGCCCACGCCGGACCTGCTGGCCGGCATCGGGGCCGCCGCGTCCGGGCAGACAGCGCGGCCCTACCTCGTGGGCTTCGCCGCCGAGACCGGCTCGCTCGACCGGGTCGCGGACAAGCTTCGACGCAAGGGCGTGGACCTGTTGATCGCCAACGACGTGGCCGAGCCGGGCTCGGGCTTCGGGACGGACACGAACCGCGTCTCGATCCTGGCCGCGGACGGGACCCGCGAGGATCTCCCGTTGCTGACCAAGCGCGACGTGGCGGACCGCATCCTTGACCGCGTCGCTCGGGCGCTGGACGACCGCGACATCGCGCGGCAGACTGACGGGAGTCGCACAACCGACCGAACGCGGGAGCCAGCATGAGCGCCACCACCGACACCCCCCGTCGCCTGACCGTCGTCGACATCGCCAAACGCTATGCCGATGGCGAGCGGCTCCCGATGCTGACCGCCTATGACTTCCCGACTGCGCAGATCCTCGACGAAGCCGGGATCCCGCTGCTGCTGGTCGGCGATTCGCTCGGCCAGGTGCTGCTGGGCTACGAGACCACGGTCCGCGTCACCATGGCCGAGATGCTGCATCACACGAAGGCCGTGGTCCGCGGCTCGAAGGTGGCGATGGTCATCGCGGACATGCCATTCCTCTCGTATGCGACGCCCGAGGATGCCATCGAGAACGCCGGGGTCTTCCTGCGCGAGGCGGGCGCCCAGGCGGTCAAGGTGGAGGGCGGCGTGCGGACCGCCCGCGTCATCGAGACGCTGGTCCGGGCCGGCATCCCGGTCATGGGCCACATCGGGCTCACGCCACAGGCGATCAACACCATCGGCAAGGTCCGGGTCCAGGGCAAGGGTCGCGACCAGGCGCGCTCGCTCATCGCGGACGCCCTCGCGGTCCAGGAGGCAGGAGCCTTCGGGATGGTCGTGGAGCTCGTGCCGGAGCAGCTTGCCGCCGCGATCACGGAGCGGCTCCACATCCCCACCATCGGGATCGGCGCCGGGGCAGGGTGCAGTGGGCAGGTCCAGGTGATCACCGACCTGATCGGGTTCGGCGACTTCGTCCCGAAGCACGCCCGGCCGTATGCCCACATCCGCGGCGAGATCGCGGAGGCCGCACGGGCCTACGCTGCCGATGTCCGCGCGGGAACGTTCCCCGGGCCGGCCGAGACCGTCCGCATGGACGACTCCGTCCTGGATGAGGTCCTTGGCCGCGGCTCCAGCGACCAGCCGCCAGGCAGCATCCCGGTCGGGGGCATCCCGCTCTACCGCGACCTCTGAACATCGCGCCGGTCCCGTGACCGTCATCCTGCGGACGCGCGCCGAGCTGCGCGCCGCCCTCGGCGCGGCGCCGCGACCGGTCGGACTGGTCCCGACCATGGGCTGGCTCCACGACGGCCACCGTGCGCTGATGCGGAGAGCGCGGGCCGCCGACGCCACGACCGTGGTCACCATCTTCGTGAACCCGCGCCAGTTCGGCGATGCCGTCGATTTCAACCGCTATCCGCGCGATGAGGCTCGCGATCTGGCCATCTGCGAGACCGAAGGGGTGGATCTCGTCTGGGCGCCGCCGGTCGACGAGGTCTACGTCCCCGGCTTCGACAGCGCGGTGCACGTCGGCGCGATCGCGTCGCCGCTCGAAGGTGCCGCGCGGCCGGGCCATTTCGATGGCGTGGCGACCGTGGTGGCGATCCTGTTCGGGGTCGTCGGCGCGGAGCATGCGTACTTCGGGCAGAAAGACGCGCAGCAGGTGATGGTCATCCGGCGGATGGCGCTCGATCTCGCGCTGGCGTCCGAGGTGATCGCGTGCCCCACGGTGCGCGAAGCCGATGGGCTGGCCCTCTCATCGCGAAACGTGCACCTGACGGTCGAACAGCGTGCCGCCGCGCCGGCCCTGCGGCGGGCGCTCTCCGCGGCGCGGGATGCCTGGGCAGGCGGCGAGCGATCGGGCGATGCGTTGCGGTCCCTGATGCGTCGGGTCCTGGCCGCTGAACCGCTGGCGGAACTCGACTATGTGTCGGTCGCGGACGGTTCGACCCTCGCCGAACTCGATCGGGTGGAGGGGCCAGCCTTGCTGTCGCTCGCGGTCCGCTTCGGCTCGACCCGGCTCATCGACAACGAGCCGCTGGGCTAGGAGTCAGCGGCAGCCCGGCTACGGCGAGTACACGTGACCCGATCCGAAGACGATCCCGGACGCGATGTACGGCGGCCCAACGACGAGCTCCTAGACCTGCGCTTCGGTGGCGGCCCCGAGGATGCGATCGATGAAGAGATACTCCCATACCAGCGCCTTGATCTCCTCGATCTTGCCGTGGTCCGCGGGGTGTGTCTTGATCAGGAGGTCGTGGACCTCGGACGCGACG
>JBBQLI010000009.1:0-46780 GCA_038327765.1 Candidatus Limnocylindrales bacterium
GCGCTCGGTGCCACCGCCGATGCCAGCCGCTGGCTCTTCCCCAGCGACGGCCTGTGGCGCGGCGTCGTGTACGGCCTCGAACCGCCCCTCGCATCGGTGCTCGCAGTCGGGGGGACGGCCCGCGGCCTGTCGGCGAACCCGTTCTTCAGCTTCGAGCCACCCGCGATCGCGTTCGACCTCTGGTCCGTGGCCTGGGTGGTGGTGGTCCTCGGGCTCGCCACCTGGCGGCTGTCGCGCCGGGACCTCTAGCCAGATCCTGCGGTCAACCCTGGTAGCGGAAGCACGCCGGGTGATGGTCGTCCACCAGGCCGATGCTCTGCATCAGCGCATAGACGATCGTCGGACCGACGAACCGGAAGCCGCGCCGCCGCAGATCGGCCGACAGCGCATCCGAGGCGGGCGTGGTGGCCGGGACCGATTCGCCGGTGGTCAGACGATGCGGTGGCGGCGGGACCATCGTGGCGAGATAGGCGTCGAACGATCCGAACGCATCGGCCGTCTCGCGGAAGAGCCGCGCGTTGCCGATGGTGGCGTCGATCTTGGCCCGGTTGCGCACGATCCCGGAATCGCCCAGCAGCCGCGCCCGATCGTCCTCGCCGAATGCGGCGACAACGTCGGGATCGAAGCCACGGAACGCCTCGCGGAACGATGCCCGCTTGCGCAGGATGGTCGACCACGACAGTCCGGCCTGGAAGGATTCGAGTGCGAGCCGCTCGAACAGTTCGATCTCGTCGTGAACGGGCGTCCCCCACTCGTCGTCGTGGTACGCGATCATCAGCGGGTCGGGGATCGGCGCGTCGGCGCTCGACCAGGCGCAGCGGATCCGTCCATCGCTCGGCATCGTCGCCCGAGGATAGACGCCCTACGGGACGGGCTGCGTATCGAACAGGGTCGAGCGCATGAGCGGGTCGCCAGCGGGGCGGGCCGCGTTCAGGATCGCCCGGAAGACATCGCCCGAAACGGTCCGATGGCCCTTCGAGCCGATCAGGGTGACGCTGATGAGACGACCCGAGACACCGCGGGCCCGCAGGTCGAGCGCGGTCAGATCCCCCACGTTCGTCCGGGGATCGGCCGCGAACCAGATCCCAAGCTGGGCACGGGTATAGGTTCGCATCGTCCAGGTGGCGTAGGGCGCCGCGTCGTCATAGGCCGTCCCGTCCGGTCGGCGGTCCGGCGACCCGCGCAGGTAGCTCACCTTGCCGGCGACGCGCTTCCCGGTCGCCGACACATACACATTCTCGTTGTTCTCCGTGGCGCCACCGCCGGTGGAGTGGTACAGCGTGTTCGCGACGACGCTGCCGCGCAGCACGACCAGCCCGGCCGTCGCGTCGATGATGGCGTTGGTGACCGGTCGCTCGGCCTTGGAGCCGCGGTAGACCTGCGACGTCGCGCCATCGTCGGTGTCGTACCAGGACACGCCCGGACGCAGCTTGTGGAACGCATACGAGCGTGACGCGATGGCCTGGGCATTGAGCGCCTGGCTGGGCCAGGACGGTGGCATCTCGACCGGGACCACGCCGCGCAGGTAGTCCTCGAGCGGGAGCCGGTCGACGACGCTGACCGTGGGCGTCGTGGACGAGGGCACGATCCGCAGCTGGCCCCGAAAGGTGTCGTACGTGCCCGGCTTCGACCACAGCTGCAGGCGCGAGGTGGCGTCGTGCCCGCGGATGACGATCGAGCCACGGATCGCCCGATCCAGCAGGACCGCCCCATCCACGCCGGCGACGACCAGGCGCCACGTTCGCGGGAAGGCGGCCGACTTCGGGGTCACGGCCAGCCGGGCGTTCACCGGAAGGATGACCGCGATACCGTCGATCGACCACGTGGTGATCCGTCCATAGATGACCAGCGGCTTCGCGATGGTCGGCGTGTAGCCCTTCAGCACGCGGACCCGGATCAGCGGTGCGCTCGGCAGCAGACCGACGGTCGTGCCGCGGTAGTAGTGGGCCAGGATCGTCGCCACGTCCTGGCCGTCCAGCGCGCGGCCACGGGCACCGTATTGCGACATGCCCACGCCATGACCGTAGCCGCGACCGAAGAAGGTGACGGTCGCTCCGAGGATGGTCGGGCCGGTGGGCGTCGGGACCGGTGTCGGCTCAGGTGTCGGCGTCGGGACCGGCGTGGGTTCGGGCGTGGGCGTCGGCTCAGGTGTCGGCGTCGGCTCCGGGGTCGGTGTGGGCGTCGGCTCTGGCGTCGGCGTTGCATCGACCGGGAGCGAGCCCACCGGGACGAGATCGGTGGCGAAGACCGGGAGCGCGCCGCCCAACCCGACCAGCAGGCACAGGATCGCGGTCAGCAGGCCGAACGCGGCGCCGGGATGCCGCGCGGTCCGGGAGCGGGAGTCAGGGCCTGGGGCGAGCAGCAATGGATATCCTCGTGCGACGGGACCCGCAGGATGGCCCGCCGGTCGACGCCGGACCATGACCCGTCAGGACCACACGCGGGCCAGCCGAACGGCCCACGGCAAGGCTACGCTTCCGGGGATGGATATGCGACTGTTCCTTGGCCATGGGGCGAGTGGCACCTCCGCCTCGATGGCGCCGTTCGTGGACGGCCTCCGCGCTCGAGGGCTGGCCGCGATCGCGATCGACCTGCCACGACGCAAGGCCGAGGATGCCCTGCCCGCGTTCCACCTTGTCGTCCCGAACGAGCACGATGTCGTCCCGGGCGGTCACTCCTACGGCGGCCGCGTCGCCAGCCTGGCCGCGGCGGAGCCCGATGCACGCTATGCGGCGCTGGTCCTGTTCAGTTATCCGCTCCACCCGCCCGGCTCGCCCGAGCGCACCGCTGCCCGGATCGCGCACTGGCCCTCGATCCGCTGCCCGGTCCTGCTGCTCTCGGGCGAATCGGATCCGTTCGCCCGGATCGAGTTGCTGCGCGCGGCCGTGCCGCTGCTGCCCAGGGCCGAGCTCGTGACCTACCCAAGGCTGGGTCACGGGCTGCGACCGGTCCTTGACGACGCGCTCGATCACGTCGCGCGGTTCCTCGCGGAGATCGTGCCCGGCTGAATGGCCCAGACGGCATGGGAAGGTCGTCCTCCTTGCCGCGTCCGGCCGCGCCGCCTATCCTGACCGCCCCCGTCGGGGTCGACACCGCTCACGACCATCGGCCCCGACCGATCGAACCGCCGTCCGGACCGGACCCCCATCCGGGGCCTGCGGCGACCGCCACCGCTCGACGTCTCAGATGCGTCGTCCCGGCAGGAAGGAGCTCCATTGCGGGTCCACGACCGGCGCCATACGGCGCTCATCGTCGCCATCGCGACCATCACGCTCTTCACCATCAGCGGACCGGCGCCAGCGGCCGCGGCCACGCCGCCCGGTCTCGGCCGGTTCATGAACGCCATCGGCGCGGTCGAATCCGGGGGCGACTACCACGCCCGGAACAAGACCTCGGGCGCCTATGGCAAGTACCAGATCATGCCGTCGAACTGGCCGTCGTGGGCGCGTCGCTACCTTGGCAGCTCGACTGCGCCAGAGACGCCGCCGAACCAGGAGCGGGTCGCGCGCGGCAAGTTCCTCACCCTGTTCGCGAGCCTGAAGAGCTGGCGGCGGGTCGCCTACTGGTGGCTCACCGGTTCATCGAAGGCCGCTGGCTGGACGGCCCACGCGACGGGCTATGTCGACAAGGTCATGCGCGGCTATCTCGTGGCAAGCGACACCATCCCCACCGGTGGTGGTGGCGGGACCGTCACGCCCCCGAACCGCTTCTCGGAACGCAGCGCAGCCGTGCACTACACGGGATCGTGGAAGTCGGCCGGGTTCCGCGCCTACGCCGGCGGTCGCGCCACCTACGCGACCCAGGCCGGCGCGAGCGCCACGTTCACGTTCACGGGGCGCGGCGTGACCTGGTTCGGCCCGACCGGTCCGACCCGCGGCAGGGCCCGGATCCTGGTGGACGGCGTCTACCTGAAGACGGTCGACCTCGCGCGGCATGGCTTCTCGGCCCACGTGGCCCTGTTCGCGAAGACGTGGGCGGCCAGGGGTTCGCACTCGCTGACGATCCAGGTCGTCGGCGGCGGGTCGCACCCGATGGTGGCGATCGACGAGTTCGTCATCCGCAGGTAGCGCGACCTCAACGAGCCGCGATGACCTCGATCTCCACCGCGAAATCGGCGGCGAGCGCGGTCACGCCGACCGTTGCGCGGGTCGGCGGTTCGCTCGGGAAGAACTCGCGATAGATCGTGTTCATCGCCGCGAAATCGGCGAAGTCGCGCAGGTAGACCGTCGCCTTGACCACGTCGGCATAGTCCAGCCCGACGGCCCGCAGCAGCGAGCCCACGTTCTCGAGCATCTGGCGGGTCTCGGCAGCGATCCCGCCGGCTACCGCCCCGGTCACGCCGGGCGCGTCGCCGACCTGACCGGCGAGGAACACGAAACCGTTCGCCTCGACCACCTTGCTGAACGGAAGACTGCCGGCCGCGAGGCCGGGCAGCGGGGGGACGGTCTTCGGCATGTCGCTCCTTCGATGGGTGACGGGTCGTCGCGAGTCGGAGGTCAGAGTCTGCGGTCCGCGGCGGCAACCGCATGGTCGCACCACCACGCGAGGTCGTCGACGGCGCTGGTGCCTGAGCCCAGCGCGATGCCGGCTTCGGCGTCCATCCCCTTTCGCCACCCGCGCAGCAGCAGCCCCACGATCATCGCCAGGTCCGTCTGGGTGGCCCAGTCGCCGATCAAGTCGTCGCGACCCGGATGGCGCCCGGCGAACCGCCACCGGCCGGCGGCCACCCCGATGGCCTCGTGGTATCCGGCAAGCAACACGGTGGGTGGCTGCGGAAGCTCGGCGCTGTTGGTGACAAGGAACCAGCCGAGCTCGACCGCGACCGGGGCACGAAGCGTCATCTGCCAGTCGATGAAGGCCACCCGACCGTCATCGAGATAGGCGGCATTCGCCAGCTTGAGGTCGCCGTGCAGTCCCACGGACGGCAGGCGCTCGAGGGCGGCCACGAGAGGCGCTGGGTCGTCCGCGAGACGGGCAACCAGGTCCCGCGCAGCCGTCGACGCCCGGCGCTCGAAGCCGGCCCAGCCACGCAGGAAGATCTCCGCCACGCGTTCGCCGGCAGTCTCGTAGCTGCTCGCCGAGCGCGGGGTCAGCAGGGTCAACCGCTCGGGCAGCGGACACCACGGTGGCGCCGGATCGCCGACGTGCGCTGCCTCGGTCGTCAGGATCTCGCTCCACGGCAACGCGTGGAGGCTCGCCATGGCCACGATCAGGTCATCGCAGGCGCGCCCGGTGAGCACCGGCGTCCCCGCCCGTCGCTGCCAGGCCGCGAGCGCGTCGGTCAGGTCGGGCATGAGGATCGCGGCCGTGCCGGCCGGGCCGGCCGGGTCGGCGGCCGCGCCGAGATACGCCGACGCGAGACCACCGGCCGCCGTCCCGAGCCACGGCCGATCCGCGCCCATCGCCCCGGCCAGCCAGCCCTCCCGGATGGTCGTGTCGCGCGTGGCCCGGACGATCCAGTCCCGAGCCGCGGATGTCCGCTTGACCACGAAGGCACGGGCGTCGTGTTCGATCCGGGTGAAGCTCGCGCCCGACCAGCCATCGGTCGGGAGCGGGTGTTCGCGGGTATCGGCGAGACCGTTCGCGCCGAGCATGTCCGCCAGCGTCCGGTCGCGCCAGTGGTTCATCGCGCGCGGACGGGACTCAGCACGGGGCGGGGACGTCGAGGCTCCCGTCAGGCCCACCATCGAGGTATTCCACGTGCGAGTCGGGGCAGTTCCGGCTGAGGACCACGACCAGCGGCTCCGTCGTCGATGCGTTGGCCTCGACGTGGATCTCCGCGGCCGGGATGTAGATGAAGTCGCCGGCCGATGCATCGAAGGCGTGCTCCACACCGGTCGGTCCCCAGGTGTAGCGAGCCACGCCGGAGAGGATGTAGATGGAGGTCTCGCAGTCCCCGTGGTGGTGGATCCGGGTCTGGTCGCCCGGCGCGGTGGACACGATGGCCGAATAGAGCCGTGCCGACCCGGTCCGCGGCGCGGAGATCGCGATCGACCTCTCCATGCCGGCGTGCTGGCCGACCGACGTCAGCCGGTCCCCGGGAGTGATCCGTGTCGCCATGCTCCGATGATACGGGGCTTACCATCGCGGACATGCCCATCTGGACCACCGATCTGCCCCGGTTCCGGCTGTTCCACGATCCGTCGCCCCTGACCCGGATGCCACGGTTCTCGGCGGCGCTCGGCGGCGGGATCGACATCTGGATCAAACGCGAGGACCTCCTTCCGCTGGCGTTCGGCGGGAACAAGCTGCGCAACCTGGAGTTCCTGGTGGGCGCCGCGCTCGCCCAGGAAGCCGACACCCTGGTGACGACCGGCCGTCGCTGGTCGAACCATGCGCGACTGACCGCAGCCGCCGGTGCGGTCGCCGGCCTGGATGTCCATCTCGTCCTGTCGGGGCCGGTGCTCCGCCAGGCGAACGCGGGGATCGTGCTCGACGTACTGCTCGGGGCGACGGTCCATCGGACGGCGACGGACGATCGAGCGGAACGCGTGGACCTGGTGGAGACGGTCCTTGCGGACCTGCGGGGCGCCGGTCGCCGGCCGTACGTCATCGGCACTGGCGGGAGTGGCGTGGTCGGTGCCACGGGACAGGTGCTCGCCGCGCTCGAGATGGCTGAGCAGGCCGCCGAGGCCGGGTTGCTGGTCGATCGGATCGTCGTGCCGACCGCGACGGGCGGCACGCATGCCGGTCTGGTCGTCGGCTGCGCGCTCGCCGCGAACAGGGTCGCGGTCACGGGGGTGCTGGTCGCTGGTTCCGACGCGGAACTCCGGCCGTCGATCGCCGCGACGATGGCTGGCCTCGCGGCGACGACCGGCGTGAGTCTCGCTGCCGATGCGATCGAGCTCGACGCATCGCAACTCGGCGAGGGCTATGGACGCCCGACCGAGGCCGCCGCCGAGGCCGCCCGGCTTCTGGCCCGGACCGAAGGCATCCTCGTGGATCCCATCTACACCGCGAAGGCGCTCGCTTGGCTCGTGGCCCGGGCACGTGCCGGTGCGCTCGATGGCCGGACCGTCGTCTTCTGGCATGCGGGCGGTCTGCCGGGGCTCTTCGAGCCCCTCGACGACGTCGGCCGCTGACGGAACGCGCTGATGCTCGCCTGGAGAGCGGTTGCCGGAATCGGCACCTGAGCGAGGGTCAGCCGACTTCGACGATGCGGTAGAAGTGTTCGCCGTTGGGGGTCCGCACCGGGACCAGGTCACCGGCCTCGTGTCCCACGAGCGCCCGTCCGACCGGTGATTGCGACGAGATCCGACCGGCGGCCACGTCCGCGTCCGACGCACCCACGATCTCGTAGGTGACCTCCTCGTCGTCGATCGACACGGTCACCTTCGAACCAAGACCGATCCGCGCTCCCGCATCGGGGATGTCCACGATGACCGCAGTCCGCAGTCGGGCCTCGATCGCCTGCACGCGGCCCTCGAGGAACGACTGCTCTTCGCGTGCCGCGGTGTAGTCGGCGTTCTCCTTGAGGTCGCCCAGCTCCTTTGCCGCGCGGATCCGCCCGATCACGCCAGGTCGCCGCACCTTGATGAGTTCGTCAAGCTCGGCCTGGAGGCGCGCAGCGCCTTCCGGAGTGATCGCTTCGGCAACGTGCGGGAGCGAGGCGCTTTCGCCGCCTGCTGCCCGGGTCGGTGCCGTCGTCGCCTTCGCGCTGCCGACCGAACGCGCCCGCGGACTCGCCGTCGTCGTGGCTCGTCGCCGGGGCGCCGGCGGTTTGCCATCGGCGCCTTCCGCCGCGCCATCGGGCAGCGTGACGATGCGGGTGGGCGGCGGCGGCGTGGTCGGCGAGTCGAGGATCAGCGCGCCGGTCACGCCAGTCGCCTTTCGTTCGCCGGTCGGTCGGCGCAGCACCGCGAACGGCAGCCCGGCGCTGGGATCGGGCAGGGCAGCCAGTTCGGCTGGCGTCAGCCCGGCGGCGAAGGCCGTCAACAGCGCATCCTCGTATTCCTCGAGCGCCGTCGTCGATGCCCACCAGATGTGCGTGTCCGCGGGGAGTCGCAACGCGTGAAGCCAGTGACCACCCGCGTGCGGCCGGCGATCGCCAAGGACGGTCGCCTGGAGCGACGCCACTCGTCGACTGACCGACGTCTCCGACGCCCCGACGTACAGGACCGGCTGCGATGGGAGCCAGAACGAGGCAAGTCGCTCGCGCAGCGCACGCGAGGTGGGCCGGTCGCCATCGAGACGGAGGCCCTCGACGCGTTCGATCCACTTGCCGATCCGCTGGAGATCGAGCGGCGCGCTGGCCAGCGGGGTGGCGAGTTCGATGACGAAGACCCCGGGCCCGACGGGGGGCAGGGGGCGACCCCAGGGAACGGGCCCGTCCGCCATCAGGCCGACGGTGCGGAAGAGGCCGGCGGCGGTTTGATCAGTGGTCATCGCCACGATGGTACCGGCGTTCGCGCGAGACGGGATCGTTCGGTCGCCGGGTACCTCCGGCTGCGAGCATCGGGTACGGACGGGTCGTACCGGCGGGCGCGCGCATGCGCGACGCTGCGATCGGCGTCACATGAGGTTGCATGGATATGCGCGTCGATGCCTACATCGCGAAGGGCACCGCCAGCGGCACGGTCCACCTGGACGGCCACCTGCGGGACCTGCTCGACACCGGCTCGGACCTGGCGATGTCCGAGGTCACCTGGCGCTCGATCGAGGACGGTTCGCCCTCCGCGATCGGGGATGTGACCGTGGCCGTCGACGACCTGCTCGTGGTGGTCTCGGACGAGGATCCGTTCGGAGCCATCCACGCGGCGTGGCACGACATCGGCCTCGAGGTGGGTCCGTACCGACTCGCCGGACAGCTCCCGACGCTCCCCGGCTTCGACCCGGAACGCGCGCTGACCCGTCCCAGCGGCGAATTCGTGCTGCTCAAGGACGTGTCGCTCGCTCCGCTCGATGGCGGGGGCGACACGCTGGAGCTGCCGCACGCGCTGGTCAATCGCTACGGCGTGGACCGCGTCAGCGCGCGGATGATGCTTGGCTTCTTCTTCCCTGGCGCGGTCATCGTGACCACCGACCTGCCCGGGACGACGGATGGGCAACCCGCGGCCGACCACCCCGAGGCGAGCGAGCCCGCTCGGGCCTGAAGCTCGTGCGTGTCGCATGGCGATCAACAGGCGGGACAGCCCGTCCGTCCGCCCGCGGTCACCTGCCGCGGCCGCTACCGACCCCGCCCGACCGGCGGACCGGCTTGCGAACCGCGTGATGTTCGGTGCCGACCCGGGCATGCCCCGCGCGCATCGAGACCGGCCGCGCCTCGGCGTTGCGATCGGGCACGAAGCCGTCCTCGACGGTCCATGGGATGGCCCGCTTCAGCATCTTCTGGATGCCGCGCAGCAGGTCCACCTCATCGGTGCAGACCAGCGAGATGGCCTCGCCGGTGGCGCCCGCCCGACCCGTCCGCCCGATCCGATGGATATAGTCCTGCGGGTTCCACGGCAGCTCGAAGTTGACGACCACCGGCAGGTCCTCGATGTCGAGGCCCCGTGCGGCCACATCGGTCGCGACGAGCACCCGGATCTCCCCGGTCTTGAACCCCTCGAGCGCCTTGGTGCGCTCGGGCTGGGAACGGTCGGAATGGATCGCCACCGCCTCGAGGCCCTCGCGGTCAAGGCGCGCGGCGAGCCGACTCGCCGCGAGCTTGGTTCGCGTGAACACGAGCACCTGGCGAAAGTCGTACGTGCGGATCAGATGCGCCAGGAGCGCTTCCTTTCGGTCACGGTCGACCGGATAGACGATCTGCTTGACGTCTTCGGCGGCCTGATTGCGCGCGGCCACCTCCACGACCTCCGGGTCGCGCAGGATCGTGCCGGACAGCCGTCGGATGTCGTCCGAGAACGTCGCCGAGAACATCAGGTTCTGGCGACGGGCTGGGAGCAGGGCGATGATCTTCTGGATGTCGGGCAGGAAGCCCATGTCGAGCATGCGGTCCGCCTCGTCAAGGACGAGGATCTCCACCTGCCCCAGGTTCGCGACCTTTTGCCCGACCAGGTCGAGCAGGCGGCCCGGCGTCGCCACCAGGATCTCGATGCCGCCCCGCAGCGCCTTGATCTGCGGGTCCATCGGGATCCCGCCATACACCACGGTGGATCGAAGCGGCACCGTCCGGCCGTAGGTGTGGACGGACTCGTCGACCTGCATCGCAAGCTCGCGGGTCGGCACGAGGATCAGGGCGCGGACTGGATGCCGCGCGGGAGAGAAGCTCGTGTTCGCGTGCGGGCGCAGTCGATCGAGGATCGGCAGGACGAAGGCCGCGGTCTTGCCCGTGCCGGTCTGCGCGGCGGCAAGGACGTCGCGGCCCGCGAGCACGTGCGGGATGGCTGCTGCCTGGACCGGTGTGGGGGTCTGGTACCCCTCTTCGGCGACGGTGCGAAGGAGATCGGCCGCCAGGCCGAGTGATTCGAAGGTCAAACGTGGCTCCTGCAAGGATCCCGTCGCGATCGCTGGGGCAGGAGCGCGGCGGTGGCTCCGGTCTCGAGACGCGGGTCTTGGCGTCTCGCCGGCTGGCCGACCGGAGCATACCCCGAATCGCGTACGTCGCCGTGCCGTCCGGTGGTGCGCGGCTGCGCCACGATGTTCAGGCTGGGTCGCGAGCACCCCGAAGGTCAGGCTGGCTCGGCGGTTGACCCGGCTGGCATACTTCCGCCACTGGCACGCACGCCATCGACAGACAGGTACCAACAGAAGACCGCCGCCCCCACGGCAGGGCTCCCGCATCGTCATCGGGTGATCGCACCCCACGCGCGGATCGGCTCACCCGATCCCCGCGCCGGCCGCCAGCGTCCCCCTGCTGGTCGACCGGCGGCGCCTGACCCGTCCCCGCACCCCACCGTCGGCGGCCACACCCACCGTCGCCGCGTCACCCCACGCGACGTTCCGGCAGGGAGGAGGCACGAACGTTGCAGGTCCCCATGGATGACGCTCAGAGGGCGTCCGGCACTCGATCCATGCGCCTGTGGGCGCTCCCGATCATCGCACTCGTCGTCGCATTCGGAGGCCTGGCGTTCAGCCCGGCCCGGACCACGGCAGCGACCCAGGTCAAGGTCGTCGTGGTCGTCGGACCGGTCGAGGGCAGCACCGCGAGATACGTCCGCGACGCGCGGTCCTATGCCAGCCTCGCGCGCTCACTCGGCGCCAGCGTCACCGAGATCTACAGTCCCAATGCCACGTGGACCCGGGTGAAGGCCGCTGCCAAGGGCGCGAACATCTTCATCTACCTCGGCCATGGCAATGGCTATCCCAGCCCGTATGGGCCGTTCTCCGGGTTGACCCGGAACGGACTCGGCCTCAACAAGGTCGCCGGGCGCGGGAATTCGAACGTCAAGTACTACGGGCAGACCCTGGTCGCGAGTGGCCTGAAGCTGGCTCCGAACTCGATCGTGCTGCTCAACCACCTCTGCTACGCCTCGGGTGATTCCGAATGGGGCAGGAAGAATCCGACCAAATCGGTCGCGATGCAGCGGGCCGACGGGTACGGGACCGGGTTCCTGCGGGCCGGCGCGAAGGCTGTGATGGCCAATGGCATCAGCAGCCTCGGGTCGATCATCAGCGACCTGCTGCGGCCACAAGACGATCGGCCAGATCTTCCAGTCAGACCGGGCCTGGACCGGCTCCCGCGCATTCCACTTCGCCTCCAAGCACGTGGCGTGGGCCACCGTCTGGATGGACCCGTATGCGGCCAGTCGCTACTACCACTCCGTAGTGGGCAAGCTGACCGTCACGGCCACCCAGGTCCGTGCCGGCGGCTGACCGCCCTCAGGCGGCCAGCGTGGCCGAGCCTGACGACGCATCGGTCGACTCGTCGACCACGGACTCGCGTTCGGCCGTCCCCACCCCCCGGTAGAGGGCGGCCGCTGCGATCCCGGCGATGCCGATGACCAGCGCACCCACGAAGAAGACCATCCGCACGCCGATCAGCTGACCGAAGATCCCGGCCACGGCCATCGAGGCGACGCTCGCTCCGGACATCGCGGCCTGGATCGTCGCCATCGCGCGACCGCGGGCCGCATCGGGGACCTCCGTCTGGAAGATCGTCACGACCGCAGCCTGCAGGGGCGTGATGAACCAGCCGATGGCGAAGAGCAGGACCAGGACCTGCCCGACACCCGTCGCGGCACCGATGAGCCCGGTCACGATGGCGCACGCGATCAGGGCCACGGTCACGATCGTGGACGGGCGAAGCCGTGAGGCGAGGACCGCGACGAGGCCAGCTGACAGGATCATCGAGGCGCTCTGGGCCAGGTCCACGGCCCCCAGCCACGCCGCGTTGACCCCGAGGACGTTGACGATGAGTGGCAGGAACAGGACGTTGATGGCACCCAGCCCGAGCATCGCGACGGTGATGGCCAGGAGCGTGGTCACCAGCAGGCGCGACTCCCCCACGTAGCGCAGGCCCTCGAGGACCGAGGCGCCCACCCCGCGCGCGACGGTCGTGGTCGCAGGGATCGGGATGCCGAACGTGCGCGAGACGCCCGCGACCAGCACCACCGACGCGACGAATGTGGCGGCATCGAGGACGAACGCCGGCCAGGTCAGACCCGCCACGCCGACGATCAGACCGGCCAGCCCGCTGCCGATGACCCCGGCGATCACCCGGGTGGCCTGCCCGATCGAGTTTGCTGCCAGCAGCCCTTCCGCCGGGACGACCCGCGGCACGAGCGCGCCACGCGCGGGGCTGAAGAACGTGCCCAGTGTCGACTGGAGGATGGCGAGGAGGATGAGCAGCGGGACCAGCTCGGCGCGGCCGACCGCGATGAACCCCAGCACCACCACCGCCCGGAGCGAGTCGGCGACGATCATCGTCCGTCGGCGATCCCAGCGATCCACGTAAGTCCCGGCCACGATGCCGATCGTGAGCGGCGGGATGGCCAGGGCGATCGAGATCGCAGCGAGGGCCAAGGTGGAGTGGGTGAGCTGATTGACCAGCAGCATCAGGGTGAGCAGCGTCAGCCCATCCCCGACATCGGAGATGGCCTGGCCGGCCCACAGCCGGCGGAAGTCGGGGAGTCGCAGGACATCGCGGACGCCCAGGGACGGCGCGGTCGTTCGGTCAGTCATCGCTCGGGGTCCTCCATCGTGGTCGTGTCAGCGACCGGGTAATAGCCAAGGACGAGGCCATATGCCCGTCCATCCCCAGGTCCGGTGTCGGTGTCGAATGCGTCGAGAAGCTCGACCAGGCGGGCACGGATGGCGGCGGCCTGGTCGGCCGTCAGACGGGCGAAGCCTTTAGAAAGCAGCAGCTTGGTGGCCGGATCGGCGTCGTCGGCGATCCCGATCACCCCGCTGCGTAATCCCTGCTCGATGTCGTCACGCGAGCCGTCGAACACGGTCACGAGCACGTCGTGCAGTTCCGGACTGTCGCCGGTCAGCAGGGACCGGTCGAGGTTGAGCCGGAGCTGGCCGATGCGATAGCTGGTCTCGATGATCCCGGAGATCACGCGCTGACCGGCCGGTCGGATCAGCTCACGTTCTGCCAGCAGGTTGACGTGGTGGTAGAGCTTCGTCTGGCTGACCCCAAGGATCGAGGCCAGCCGCTTGACCGTGAAGGTCTCGCGGTGGTCGCCGGTCATGACCTCGAGGATCCGAAGTCGAAGCGGGTCGGAGAGCGCCTTGATGGTCTCGACGTCGCTGATCCGGCGTTCCGGGAGTGGGTCAGGCCCATGGTCGGGGAGTGACTCGACGGGGGTCTCATTCACAATAGACACTCCATTCACGAAGTTGTGAACGGAAGGTAGAGTCTGAATGCCGGTCCTGTCAACCCCCTTGATCCTGGACGTTCACGGAGCGACGTCGGCCTCGCGACACCGCGCGCGCCGGTCGCGGTCAACAACGTTATACAGGACATTGACAAAGTGGTGGTAGCGCACTACAAAGAGCAATACACGAATGAGGAAGACCATCTGACATGGGACACGACGTCATCTCCACCTGCCCCGTTTGCGCATCGGAACTGGCCGTCACCCGCCTCCACTGCCGAAGCTGCGGGACCACGCTCGAGGGCGATTTCAGCGTCGGCCGGTTCGGCCGTCTCAATCGCGACCAGCTCACCCTGCTCGAGAGCTTCCTGCGCTCTCGCGGCAACCTCCGGGAGATGGAACGGGAGCTCGGCATCAGCTACCCGACCGTTCGGTCCCGGGTCGAAGCCCTCGTCCGTGCCCTCGGGTTCGGCGCCCGCGCCGACGAGGTCGAGGAGGCCGACGACCCGACCGTGGTCGCCACGACGCCCGGTGCCGATCGTGGATCGATCCTCGAGGCATTGGCACGACATGAGATGACCGCTGAGGACGCCGCCGCAGCGATCCGTGCACTCGGGAGGCAACGACGATGACCCAGATGACCGGCACGACCATCGAGCACGAGATCGGGATCAGCGGGCTGCTCGAGGTTCGGCTCGCCCACACAGGGGTTCGCATCCGGGCCGTGGAGGGAGTCACCGTCCGCATCCACGGCGGCGCCGACCTCGAGTCGTCCGTGCGTGTCGATCGCGGCCAGGGCAGCCTGTCGATCCGGGCAGGTCGCGATGGTCTGATCGGCTTCGGCGGTCGTCAGCCATCGCCGGACCTGGTCGTCGACGTCCCCGCGCGGGCGACCGTCGTGATCGAGACCGCGAGCGGCGACATCGACGCCGACGGACTGCTCGGTGAGCAGCGCTATCGGACGGCCTCCGGTGATCTGCGATTGCATGCCGGCTCCGGCCGGATCGCCATCGACGCGGTCTCCGGCGATATCGAGACCCTGGTCGCCGGCAACCTCGACCTCACGGCACGGACCGTGTCCGGCGATCTCACGGTCAAGGCGACGACCATCCAGGCGCTCCACGTCTCGACCACGAGCGGCGATCTGCGCGTCGCCGGGCGCCTCACGGGAACCGGTCCATTCCGGGTGGAGACGGTCAGCGGCGACGTCGACCTTGCGATCGACGGCGATGTCCGGATCGAGATGCAGACCGTCGCCGGTGACCTTCGCTCGGAGGTGGCGGCTCGCGCGGAAGGCGGACGCGGTCGGCGGACGCTCACTGTGGGGAACGGCGGGCCGACCGTCACGGCACGAACGATGTCAGGCGACGTCCGGCTGATCCGAACCTCGAGTGCCGTGCGGGACGGCGCGAACCTGCCTCCGCAGCCGCCGGTGCCCGCGTTGGCGCCGCAGCCGCCGACACCAGCGCTCTCGCCGACGCCAGCGCTCTCGCCGATGCCCGCCGTCGCCGAGCGTGACGATGCCACTGGGGATGCCCGGCTCGCGATCCTTCGCTCGCTCGAGCGCGGTGAGATCGACGTCGCCGAAGCGGGTCGCCGGCTCGAAGCCGTCGAGACCGCAGAGGAGGCGACCGATGACTGACGACGCGCTCCAGCAAGTGCTTCGGCTGGTCGCCGAAGGGCGACTCACGACCCAGGAAGCCGGGCCGATCCTCGATGCGCTCGATGTCCGCGCATCGGCCGATCCTTCGTCCGGTCCCGGTCCCGGTCCCGGTCCCGGGCGTGGACGTGGATCGGCGTCGCAGAGCCCGAGCGCCGAGGCCGGGTCGTTCGACGACGGGCCAGCCCGGGCGATCCGGTTCGAGATCCGCGATGCCGGACGTCAGGTCGTCAACCTGCGTGTCCCGCTGGCGCTCGGTCGCACGGCGCTCGACAACATCCCCGGTCTGTCGGCCAGCGTCGGCGACCGCATCCGGGCCGCACTTTCATCCGGGCTCAAGGGCCCGATCGTCCACGTGGACGATGACGGCGACGGCGTCCGGATCTCCATCGAATGAACGGAAAGACGCCCATGACCCACCTCGAACCGGATCCCGGTCGCTCTATCCACGACCTGCCCTTCGACACCGCCCGGGCACGAGCCGCGTCGCTGCGCAGGGAACGCCAGCGGTCCCGTGCCGTCACGACGCCGCTCGCTCTCGTCGATCGCGTGCGCGACCGCATCGGTCGGGGGTTCATCGCCCTGGGGGCGGCGATCGCACCTTCGGCGACCACGTCGTCGCGGTCGGTCTCCGGCCGCTCCGTCGTCAGGCGCTGACGCCGCCCGGGTCGACCATCCGCCCGCCCTTGATCACCGCCGCAGGGCGGCGCAGCACCTCGATGTCGTCGAGCGGGTCGGCGGGTAGGGCGACCAGGTCCGCGAACCGGCCCGGCGCCAGCGTCCCGACGCGATCGTCCCAGCCCATCATCTCGGCAGCGATGACCGTCGCAGATCGGATGGCGTCCAGCGGCGACTGGCCCAGTCGCACCTGGTAGCCGAACTGGATCGCCACCATCCCGTGCGGGTAGACCCCGCTGTCGGTCCCGAACGCGATACGCGCACCCGCCTGGACCGCCCGCGAGAACCCGTCGCGCTGGGCCTGCGTCGTCAGCTCGTTCTTGGCCATGGTCTCGGCGGGCCAACCTGCCCGTCGGCCCTCCTCGGCGATCCAGTCTCCGTCGTAGACGTCCGCGACCAGGTACGCCCCGTGCTCGACGAGCAGGGCGATGCCCTCGTCGTCGATCAGCGAGCCATGCTCGATGGAGCGGACCCCGGCTCGGATCGCCATCTTGATGCCATCGGTTCCGTGCGCGTGGGCCGCGACGAACAACCCGTGGCGAGCAGCCTCGTCGACGGCGGCGCGAACCAGCGGTTCGGCCAGCTCGATGGCGCCCGGGTCGGTGCCGCGGGTCAGGACCGCACCGGTGACGATGCACTTGATCACGCCGCCGCCTCGTGCCGCGATCGCCCGGACCCTCGAGCGCACCTCGTCGGCATCGCGGACCACGCCGAAGCGCAGCTCGTCGGGCAGGCCCATCGACGGTGCATCGCTCGTGACTTCGCCACCTCCGCCGGGACAGGTGAGATAGGCGCCGGCGCATTGCATCCGCGGCCCGGGCGTCCAGCCGCGATCGATCGCATCGCGCAGGGCGATGTCCATGAATGCCCAGTACGTCCCGACATCGCGGACCGTGGTCACCCCGGCCTGGAGCGTGGCGCGCGCGTTGCGAACCCCGGCCAGCACTTCATCGGCAGGACTGCTCGCGATGGCTGGGATGCCGGCGAACTCCATCTCGCCGATCTGATGGCTATGTCCGTCGATCAGACCAGGGATCACCCAGTCCCCGGGGAGGGTCAGCAGCTCGGCCTCGGCGGGCACGCCGTCGTGCGGGGTCAGGATCGCCTCGATCCGCGCGTCGCGTACCAGCACCCGGCGATCGTCCAGCCAGTGACCGGCGACGACATCGAGCAGGTGCGGCGCGGCGATCACCGTCGGTCGTCCGGGCATCGCCGGAGCGTAGCAGGGGACGCTACCATGGCGCCGATGCCTGCTGCCGATCGACTCCCGTTCACTGGCGACGATGCCGCCGACCGCCTGCTTGCCAGCGATCCGCTGGCCCTGCTCATCGGGTTCGCGCTCGATCAGCAGGTGACTGTCCAGAAAGCGTTCAGCGGGCCGGCGGAGCTGCAACGACGTCTCGGGCACCTGGACCCGGCCAAGATCGCCGCGATGGATCCAGCCCAGCTCGATGTGATCTTCCGCACCCCGCCAGCCCTGCATCGGTTCCCCGGCGCGATGGCAGCACGGGTCCAGGAACTGAGCCAGGCCATCGTCAGCGAGTACGGCGGTGATGCCGGTCGCGTCTGGCACGATGCCGCGAGCGGCGCTGACCTTGAGAAGCGGCTCCTCGGTCTGCCCGGTATCGGTGCCATGAAGACGAAGGCGCTGATCTCGATCGTCACGAAGCGGTTCGGTGTCCGACCCACGGGCTGGGAGTCCGTCCTGGCCACGCACCCGACCCTGGGTGACGTGGACTCGCCGGAAGCGTTGGCGGCCTATCAGGCAGGGAAGCGCGCTGCGAAGGCCGAAGCGAAGGCTGGCAAGGCGGCGAAGAGCTAGGTCCCTGGCTGACCCGGCCCGGTGCGAGACCGCTGAAGCCCGATCGCCCTGCGTCCCATCTCATTCAGGGCGAGCCCGCCGGGGATCTGGTCATATGTGCACTCCTTGCACCTTGGATGGACGTCGAGGGTCGCATCGGGCACCAGGACGCCGACGTCCACGGTGATTCGAGCGTGGCCGAGCGTGGCCGAGCGTTGCGCGCGCCTCGGAAGCGACCGATGCCGGCCCCACACGTCATCCAAGGTGCACCCCGTGCACATGTGATGAAGTCCGGGCCGGTCGAGCACGCTCTCGCCGGTCGAGAGGTTGGCGGCCTCGCCGGCTACCCGACCAGTGGCTGGCCTGACCGTCGCGCCAGGTTGCAGGCACAGCCGCGCCGGCGTACGCTAGTTGCCAACGCAACGACCGCCCACCGCGGCAATGACGGCCGTCGCAACGACCGCCGTCAACACACCCGCCGCGACGACCGCCGTCGCCGTGATGAGAGACCGGCCCACCGACCCACGCGCACCACGAAGGACCAGAACCCATGGACGACCAGATCCGCCGCGCGTTGGCGCACGGCCACACCATCGATATCACGACCACGGGTCGGGTCAGCGGCCTTCCGCGACGGCTCGAGATCGTCTTCCATAACATCGACGGTCGCATCTACATCACCGGGATGCCGCGCGCCGATCGCGAGCGTGCGTGGCTGCGCAACCTGGCGGCCGATCCGCATCTCACGTTCCACCTCAAGGGCGCGTTCGAGGCGGACCTTTCCGCCTCGGCGCGCCTCGTGACCGACACGGCGGAGCGCACCCGGATCGCCGAGTGGGTGGCCGCCAACGCGTGGAAGGGTCAGGACCCTGCGGCGATGGTCGCCCACTCCCCGATGATCGAGATCACGTTCGACGATCTGGCCGCCTAGCGGACCAGCGTCTCGAGCAGGTGCTCGAGTTCGTCCGCCGGGTCGTGGCAGAACCCGGTATGGACCTCCGACGGCTGGATGATCGTGCTCGCCGGCGAGACCAGCCAGTGGAATCGTTCCGCCGCATCAAGGGCCGCGATCGGACCCGCCGAGGGATCGCCCGCCGCGATCCGCGCGATCGCATCAAGGTGCGGTTCGATGGATGACAGGGGCACATCCGGTGCCAGGGCGGCGAATCGTGCCGGATCTACTGCAATCGCCGCGCCGAGGAAGCGCTGCGGCCGGCACAGCAGGATGACCCCGACGTTGAGCTGTTCGCCCCGCTCCACGCGCGGGACCACGCGCAGCAACGCGTACTGGTAGACGTCACGCGGCGGCACGGGCACGCTCCGCTTCTGAGACGAACGGCCGGGGCGCCTCGAGGCGCAGCGACAGGTATCGGACGTACGCACGCCGTTGCGCGGCGGCATCGCCGGCCACCGCGTCGTCCGGCAGCCAGGCGTCCGGGATCTCCTTGACGAGCGACGTCAGGAGCGCCTCGTCGATGCGTTCGGCCAGACGTTCGTCGGCCTCCACGATCGAACCCGCGAACGGCAGCAGGACATGCCCGGCCACGCGATCGAACGAGCGTCGCGCGTGGGCATCGGGATCTCGCCATGTGTGATGCACGTAGAGCGCCGCCCCATGGTCGATCAGCCATGACCGTCCGTGCCAGACCAGCAGGTTCGGGTTCTGGACCGACCGATCCGGATTCGTGATGAGCGCGTCGAGCCAGACGATGTCCGCCGCGGCCTGTGCGTCGATCGAGTCGCGCGAGGTTGCCGCGGCCGGGTTGAACATGAGGGCACCGGGCAGGAAGTCGAGCCCGAGATTGAGCCCGCCGCTGCCTCGGACCAGGTCCTGGATCTCTTGGTGTGGCTCGGCGTCGCCGAGTGCAGGATCCAGTTCGACCCCGACGATCTCGGGCACGGTCAGCCCCACCGCCCGTGCGATCTCCCCGCCGAGCCACTCTGCGACGAGTGCTCGCGGACCCTGCCCGGCGCCACGGAACTTGACCACGTACAGCCCGTCATCGTCAGCCTCGAGCAGTCCTGGCAGCGAGCCGCCCTCGCGCAGCGCGGTGACATAACGGGTGGCGGTCACGATGCGCATCGCCAAAGGCTACCCGACGACCGTGGCTGCCCGTGCAGGTCCGCACCGTTTCGCATGAGCGGGTGCGACTGGCATCGCCTACCCTTGACGCGATGACCTATGACGAGCGTGGGCTCCTGATCGAGCTTGAACCGGAGGCGGCCCGGTTGTACGACCGTCACCACAAGGTCGCCCAGGAATGGTTCCCCCATGATTTCATCCCGTATCGACTCGGGCGTGACTTCGACAAGGAGCCGTGGACCCCGGACCAGCCGCGGCTGACGGGCGTGGCGCAGACCGCATTCGAGATCGGTCTCCTGACCGAAGACAACCTGCCCAGCTATCACCGGCTCATCCACGGGATGTTCGGCCAGGGTGACGGCGCCTGGATCAACTGGGTCGGCCGCTGGACCGCCGAGGAAGGGCGTCATGCGATCGTCCTGCGCGACTATCTGACCGTCACCCGGAACATCGATCCGATCGCCCTGGAGCGGGGCCGGATGTCGCAGCTCCTCAAGGGCTACGAGCACGACTCGCCCGATACGCTCCACGGTCTCGCCTACGTTGCGTTCCAGGAGCTGGCCACGCGGATCGCGCACCGGAACACCGGCCGCTATTCCGAGGATCCGGTGGCGGACAGGATCATGGTGCGCATCGCCGCCGACGAGAACCTGCACATGGTGTTCTACCGGGACATCCTGGGAGCCGCGCTCGAGCTGCAGCCATCCGCGGCCGTGTGCGCGATCGTCGATGAGGTCCTGGCGTTCCAGATGCCGGGAGCGGGGATCACGAACTTCATCCGCAAGGCCGCGGCCATCGCGAAGGCCGGGATCTATGACCTGCGTGTCCACCGCGACGAGGTCCTGCTGCCGATCCTCAAGCACTGGCGCATCTTCGAGCTGACGAACCTCGACGCTGCGGCGGAGGCCGCCCGCGAGCGGCTCATCGTGCACCTGGCGACCCTCGACGAATCCGCAAAGCGTTTCGAGGCCCGCCTGGCGGCGGCCGGCATCGTGCGGGCGCCGTCCGCGGTCTGACCCGGCGACCGGGCGGTCGCTGCGTGGCGCTATCCTTGTCCTCTGCATGACCCACGCGACCGACGACGTCTACGAAGCCGCCCCAGAAGCTCCCGAGGTCAGCGAGACGCCTCCCGTCCAGCGGCCACGTCGCGCCAGGAAGTTCTCACTCCCCGACCACCACGTCGAGGAAGGTGTGGGGGCTCGGATCGAGGCGTTCCTGGATGGTCCGCCCGCCCCACGTCGTCGCGGACGCTCGAACCGCGCCGCGCGCGTCCGCCCTCTTCGCCTTGAGACGGCGCACGACTGGTCGATGGCACTCCGGCACGAAGCCGCGCGCCAGGCGCGCTACGGTCGCCCGATCGCGATCCTCCTGGTGGATCTGCGAGGCCTGGACTCCGAGCCCGAGCCGGTCATGACCGGTGTGGTGGCAGCCGGACCGGACGAGCCGTCCGCAGGGGCAAGCGCGGGACCCCGATCGTCGAATCTCCGGCGACTGATCGACGTCATCGCCCAGGAGGCTCGCGAGACGGACCGCGCCATGCGGACACCGTCACGGATCCTTGTGATGCTGCCCGAGACCACCGAGGATGATGCGGCCCACCTGGCGGCTCGGATCGAACGTGGCTACCGCACCACCGCCGGGGGCGACGTCATGCCGACCGAGATCCGCATCGAGATCGCCGTGCCGCACCGGGGCGCGGACCCCCAGGACGCCATCGACGAGGCCGATCGACGGATCGACGACGCGCTGGAGGCCGGCTGAGCTGGTCCGACTCGGCGGTCAGAGGCTGCCGCCGAACGTGTCGCAGAACGAGGCGTCACCGCCGGTGTAGCCGCTCGTGAACCACTTCTGGCGCTCGGCGGCGGACCCGTGCGTCCACGACTCCTGGTCGACCCGGCCGCTGGTCTCCTTCTGGATCCGGTCGTCACCGACGGCCGCAGCGGCATCGAGTGCGTCGGCGATCTGCGCGTCCGTCACGGGTGCCAGGATGCCGGCCTCCGCGTGGCTGGCCCACACCCCCGCGTAGCAGTCGGCCTGGAGCTCGGTCCGGACGGATCCGCCGGTCGCTCCGGCCCCCTGGGCTTTCGGCGTGCCGAGCAGGCCGAGCAGGTCCTGGATGTGGTGGCCGTACTCATGAGCGACCACGTACCCCTGCGCGAAGGGACCGCCTGTGGCTCCGTACTTCGCGCGCAGGTCCTGGAAGAAGCCGAGATCCAGGTAGACCAGCTTGTCCGGCGGACAGTAGAACGGCCCTGACGCGGCGCTCGCGGTTCCGCAGCCCGTGGAGGTCTGGCCGCTGAACAGGACCGTGTTCACGGGCTCGTACTGGCCAGCCTTGAACGCGCTGGTCCAGTATGCCTGCACGCTGTTCACGAACCCGAGGATCCGGCAATCGTCGCGGGTATTGGCGTCCGTCCCGGACTTGCAGTCGGTGGCCAGGACCGAGCTGCCCGGGCCGCTCACCGCCCCGGGCTGGAGGAGGGGTCCAAGGTCGTTCGGATTGCCGCCGAGCAAGGTGTAGGCAAGGACGAGGATCAGCCCGAGACCGCCGCCGACGGTCGCGATGCCACCCCGCCCACCCATGCCGCGGCGATCGGTGATCTGGCCTGGGTCGAGCTGGGCGTTCGGGTCGAAGGACATGGGAGCCTCGGTGCGGTCAGGTGGCGCTGCCATCCTACGGAGTCCGGACCGACCTCGTCATCGCAGGGATCGGTGACGGGATGACATTCGTCTATCGCCGATCGCAACGAGCGACCGGTCGTTCCCGCGACAATCGTCAACCATCGCCCCGGGATCGGGTTCGATGAGACGTCGCCGCCTCCGCGCCGGTCCGCTTGCGGGATGCTCGACGACCACGGAGGCGGCCCCGACGCTCACCCGGCGGCCCCAGCTCGGTCCCTGCTCGTGCAGCATCAGACCGCTAGACATCATGCCCTGTATCGCCGTATATTCCGAGGTATGGCATCCACCGAGCCCAACAAGCCCAACGACCCGATCTCCGCACTCCGGGTCGGACAGGCCGCCGAGATGTTGGGCGTGTCGGTCGAGACCCTGCGCCGCTGGGAGGCGGATGGTCGATTGGCGATGGAGCGGTCGACGGGTGGCCAGCGTCTGGTGTCGATCGCCGATGTGACCCGTCTGCTGGCAGAGCGTCGTCGGACGACCGCTGACCGACCCCTCGTCGCCAGGTCCGCCCGAAACCGGTTCGAAGGGATCGTGACGCGCATCGAGCGCGACCGCGTGGCGGCTGTCGTCGAGGTCATGGCCGGGCCGCACCGGCTCGTGAGCCTCATGACCGCGGAAGCCATCGACGACCTCCAGCTGGAGGTCGGCGACGAAGCGGTGTGCATCGTCAAGGCCACGAACGTGATCGTCGAGATCGCCGCGCGCAAGGATGCACGCACGTGAGATCACGGCTTGGCCCGCTGTACATCCTGCTGGCCGTCTGCCTCGTTGGCTGTAGCGGCGGCGGCAGCTCGACGGGCTCGCCGGCGAGCGCGGCGGCATCGACCGCCGGTGCCACCACGCCTCCATCGACCGCTGCCAGTGAGCTCACCATCTACGGAGCTTCCTCCCTCAGCGGCGCACTCGCCAAGGCGAAGACCGCGTATGAAGCGGCGAACCCGGGCATCACCGTCACGATCTCCACGGATTCGTCGGCGTCCCTCGAGACCAAGGTCGAGCAAGGCGCTCCGGCCGACGTCTTCCTGTCCGCGGATACGAAGAACCCCCAGACCCTGATCGACAAGAGCCTCGCCGCCGGCGCGCTCACGAAATTCGCCGGCAACAAGCTGACGATCGTCGTCCCGACCGCGAATACGGCCAAGATCGCCAGCCCCGCGGACCTCGCCCGCTCCGGCGTGAAGGTGGTGGCGGCCGGCGACACCGTGCCGATCACGAAGTACGCCACGCAGCTCGTCGCGAACCTCGCCAAGCTGTCGGGCTACTCCGCCGACTTCGTGACCGCCTACGCCGCGAACGTGGTCTCAAAGGAAGACAACGTCAAGGCGCTCATCACGAAGATCGAACTCGGCGAGGGCGATGCGGGGATCGTCTACGTCACCGATGCCAAGGCGTCGACCAAGGTGACCACGATCGATGTCCCCGATGCCGCGAACGTGCCCGCGATCTATGGCGGGGTGGTCGTCAAGGCGTCTACGCACGCCGACGCCGCGGCCGCGTTCCTGACCTGGTTCGCCGGTCCGGACGGCCAGGCGATCCTCGCCACGTTCGGGTTCCTGCCGCCATCGTGATCGTCGCGTCCCCCCTGGGCGCATGACCGCACCGACCGACTCCTCCGCGACCCGGCGATCGCCTCATCGAGCCCGCTGGGGCGATGCGCCCGTCGTGGCGCTTGCCGTGCTCGCGGGGCTCTTCCTCGGGCTTCCCGTCGTCACGCTGGTGGTTCGGGCGATCCTCGACGGCTCGCTGGCGATCGCCCTTGGCACGAAGGTGGTCATCGACGCCCTCTGGCTGAGCCTCGTGACGACAGCCAGCAGCCTTGTGGTGACAATCCTGTTCGGCCTGCCGCTCGCGTTCGTCCTGGCGCGTCGGCGCTTTCGCGGCATCGGTCTGGTCGAGGCGCTGGTCGATCTGCCGATCGTCCTGCCACCGTCCGTGGCTGGTCTGGCATTGCTGCTCATCCTCGGGCGGCGCGGCGTACTCGGCGGCGCCCTTGACGTGCTCGGTGTCTCGATCGCATTCACCACGATCGCCGTGGTCGTCGCCCAGGTCTTCGTCTCGGCGCCGTTCTTCATCCGCTCGGCTCGTGCGGGATTCGCGACCGTGGATCGTGATCTGGAGGACGCCGCCCGCGTCGACGGCGCATCGGAGCCACAGTTGTTCAGGCGGATCACCGTGCCGCTGGCGGGGACGGCGCTGGCGGCCGGTCTGGTGATGACCTGGGCACGGTCGCTGGGCGAGTTCGGAGCGACGATCATGTTCGCCGGCAACATCGAGGGCCGGACGCAGACGTTGCCGCTGGTCGTCTACAGCGAATTCCAGGGCGGCGATCTCGACGCGTCGATCGCCGCGGCCGCGATCCTGGTGATCGCCGCATTCGGGGTCCTGGTCGCAGTCCGGGTCTTCGGCTGGGGTCGCGTCCTGGACATGCGCGGGGTCGGCTGATGCGCGCCCTCGGCCGATGCGTTGCGTTGACGAGTAGGCTGTCGACTTGGAACTCATCACCTATCACCCCATCGGGCGCATCCGGACCCCATTCACCGAGGTCGCCGGGATGCCGATCCAGGCGAGCGCGGCCGGCGGGGCGGCAGGGCGCATCGAGCTCGACCCAGCGCTGATCGAGGGTCTGGCCGACATCGACGGCTTCAGCCATCTGATCCTGCTCTACCACCTCGACCGGACCGGTCCGCCACGCCTGACCGTCGTTCCGTTCCTCGACGATCAGGAGCACGGCCTGTTCGCGACACGCGCGCCGACCCGCCCGAACCCGATCGGGATCTCGGTCGTGCGGCTGCTTTCCGTCGAAGGCACGACATTGCACATCGCTGATGTCGACATGCTCGACGACACGCCACTCCTGGACATCAAGCCCTATGTGCCCGCACTTGACGACCGGGCGGCGGCGCGGAGCGGCTGGTACGAACGACGGATCGACCGTCTCCCAGGGGCCTCGGCCGACGCGCGGTTCGGGTCACCTGAAGGGGGTGGATGACGGGGTCCTCGAACGCGTCGCCTTCGACGCTCGTCCGTCAGCCCGGTTGACACATTCCACACAGCCGTGCGCGGACGGATCCCCAAACTGCAGGGATCGCAGGGATCGCGTGCCGACCGTGCGCGGCTGTCGTGAGCGTGTCATGGAGGCTGGCATCGGGTCCTCGAACGCGACAGCTTGCAGGGGTCGGGTGCACGGGGAACCCTCTGACCGACGAGGTACATGACATAACCTGGCAGGTACCTACGAGATGATGGTGACAACGACGACGCGATGGACGGATCGTCACCAGCGGAGGGCGCAACGGATGTTGCAGATGTACCTGACAGGGATCCTCGCCGCGGAGCGCGAACGCGAGATCCGCGAGATGGTCCGGGTGCGGCGGTTGCTCCAGCGCGACGGTTCGGGGCGCGACGACGGTCAGCCCCGAACCTCGTCCCCTGATGCAGCCACGACTCGTGCGGTCGGACGGTCGACGACCTCAACTCCCGCGCCTGTTCGAGGCACGTCGGGTTCGTAGCGCTCCAGGACGCGGTGCGCGGTGGCGATGATGTGCTCGCGCAGCTCCGGGGGGGCGAGGACCTCGACGCTCGATCCGGCGCCAAGGAACAGGCCGGGGATCTCGTCCGGCCAGCTCAGGGCCAGTCGAAGGTGGAGCCAGCCGTCGCGGTCGGACTCGTCCAGACGCTCGGCGGCGTCCACGGCCGGCCAGCCGACGGCGGCGGCGAGACGCGGGAGGCGCTCCTCGGGTACTCGGACCACCACGATCTGACGTACAGCCTCGCGCTCGTACGCGGCGCTCGATTCAGCCCAGTACGTGGCAAGGTCGAAGGCGGTAGGCCGTTCGACCGGTGCATCCAGGACCGTGATGGCCTGGATCCGCGCGATCCGATACGTCCGGATCTGGCCGTCGACCAGCGCGACCGTGTACCAGACGCCGGCCTTCAGGACCAGGCCCAGCGGGCCGATGGTGCGTGCCGTGACCTCTCCGCCGCCGCGGTCGTAGCTGATGTCGACCATCCGGCCCTCCCACACGCACTCGGCGATCTCCGCCAGGTGGGGGACGGCCTCGCTTGCGTGGAACCAGCCAGCCGCGTCGAGGTGGAACCGTTCGACCAGGCGTGAGGCGCGCGAGCGCAGCTCGTTCGGCAGCGCAGCCAGGACTTTCAGCCGGGCCGCCGCCACGACCGTGCCGAGCCCCAGCTCCGCGGCGGGTCCGGGCAGCCCTGACAGGAAGATGGCTTCCGCCTCGTCACCAGTCATGCCGGTCAGTCGCGTGCGGTAACCATCGACCAGGCGGATCCCGCCATAGGGGCCACGCTCTGCGTAGATCGGGACACCCGCTGCGCTCAGTGCCTCGACGTCGCGGTGCACGGTCCGGACGGAGACCTCCAGTTCATCGGCAAGCTCCGCCGCCGTCAGCCCGCCACGGGTCTGGAGGATGAGCAGCAGGTTGACGAGGCGACTGGCACGCACAGACGGAGGATAGCCGACTACATGACAGAAGGCGTCATGTAGTCGTTATCAGCGTGGGTCGGTGCCCTCGCGGAGGAAGCGCTCGATGTCGGCGATGAGGTCGTCGCCAGCCGGCAGCCGCTGCTCGTCGGTCATCGCCTCGAGTCGTTCGACGTACGTCCGCGTGCTCTCTTCGATCGCCGCTGCCGCATCGAGCCGGGTGCGCAGTTGTTCGGCCTCCGCGACCAGGCCGCCCGTGGGCAGGTCTGCATCGAGATGTCGACCGAGCGTCTCGAGCAGCGCCACGGACGCGGCCGGATAGGGACCCGAGATGTAGTGCGGTACCTGGGCGAAGTAGCCGAGGGCGTCGATGCCGCTCCGTGCCACCTCCAGTTCCAGGGCAGACACGAGCGCGGCGGGCACGCGCAGAGTCCCGTCCGGCCCAGCCGGGACGTCGGCTCGCAGCAGGCCCGGGCGCGAGGCCGTGCCGAGGATCGGGATGGGTCGGGTATGGGGGACGGCTGCGGGGATCGCACCGAGACTCACCCATTCCACGACGCCGAGGCGGTCGGCTAGTTCGACGACGCCCGTCACCATCTCTCGCCAGCGGTAGTCGGGTTCCGGCCCCACGAGGATGAGCACGTCTTTCTCGGCGGCGCGCACGCGGCGCAGGACCAGCTCAGGCCAGGTCAGCGACGAGAGGCGGCCGTCGATGATCTCAAGCGGCGGACGGCGGGCGCGATAGTCGAACAACTGATCGGCATCGAAGGTCGCGACGACCGGCGCGCCCGCGGCGAGCTGGCTGAGCGCCGTGGTCGCGGCCGACCCCGCATCGACCCAGCCGTCGAACGCCGCGACGATGGTCGGCGTCACGAGGTCCCGTGCGTCGTCGAGGCGGTACAGGCTCATGGACGAAGGATACGGCGTGCATGCCTCGCGGACGCCCCACGACGGATCAGCTTGGCGACGGACTCGCGACCGGGGAGGCGCTCGGTGCTGCCGAGGGCTTGGCTGACCCGGATGGTCCGGCGGAGGCTGGCGGTGTCGACGCGCCGGCCGCGGGCAGGCTCTGGAGGATCGACGTCAGGAGCGTCGCATCGCTGGTCTCGATGTCGAAGACCAGGTCGTTGCGCTGATACCAGTAGCTGTCGACATAGCCTTCACCAAAGACGCCCTTGGTGACGGCCTTGCCATCGATCGTGAGTGTCGAGACCACCATGTCCGGGCTTTCGACCTTCCAGGCAGCGATGATCGCCGCCTCGAGCGACGGTCCATCGACCCCGGCCAGGCGCGAGACACCCACGCTCGGGCCGTTCTCGTCGGCGTCGTCGTAACCGGTGGCGACCTGGAGGTCGGTGGGCTTCTTGCCCTTGCTGGTCAGGAACGATGTGAGGGAGGTGCTCCAGGCGTCATCGGACAGGACGGAATCGCCGGTCCAGCTCTGGATGGTGAGGATCGTCTGGTTGACGTGCGTCGGGAGGAACGCCTCCACCGCGGGCGCGTCGTGACTCAGCTCGGCCGGTACGTCGCTCGCGGACGCATTCGGATCGTCGCTGGGCAGGGTGTCACTGACGCTCGGGACTGCGACGGCGACGGCTTTGCCGCCACCATTCAGGGCCATCACGGCGACGGTCGTCCAGCCCGCGGTCGCCACGATGATCGCGGCGATCGCCAGGGCCGGCCAGAAGCCGCCGCCGGATCCCGGACCGCCCGAGGGCGGCCGACGGACCGGTCGAACCGGCTGCGTATCCGGACCGAATTCGTCGCCGCGGCGCGACTGGGTGCCTCGCTGGCGCACGATCACCTCCGAACGTCGGCACTCGACATGCCGGATCGGTGAAGTCTGCACCAGGATCCTGAGAACCGCATGACAGCGGTCGGTGAGGGGTTACCCTCGTTCAGCGCAGGATGGCGGTCCGGTGCAGCCAGTCCGGGACGTCGGCCCGGTGGTAGGGATGCTCGGCTACTTCGATCGCATCGAGGAACCGCTGGTAGACCAGCGCCTGACGGGCGGCCGCGATCGGGGCGAGGAGGCTACGGCTCGATCCGGATCGGAGCCGGGCACGTGCCGACGCCATGCTGCCGACCAGTGAGCACGGACCGTCACCAGGTCGCTCGCCGCCGCCTGGGCCATGAACGCCGGCTGATCATCGAGGGCACGGCGATCGCCCTCGTCGATGATCGTCGCGGAGCGGTCGAAGAATGCCTGGATGGCCGACGTCAGAGCCGGGCCGCGCCAATCGGGCAGGCCGATCGAAGTCAGGTCGACGGCGCGACCGAGCCACGCCATCTGGATGTTCACGAGGACGCCGATCATCCGAAGCCGCTCGGCCAGTGGCGCGTCGTAGCGGTCCTCCCCAGGGGACGTCGTCGAGGAGCGCACGGCCGACAAGGCTGACGACGCGTGGCGGTGGATCGTTCGCGGCTCCTCCATGGTCTGACCTTGTCTCAGTGGACTGGCATGCGGCCGTGGGCTCGGCGTGCCGGGCCACCGTCGACACGTCGGCTAGCTGTACCCCTGCTGGGGCTCGAGCATGACCGCGAAGCGCATCGACCCCTACCGCCCCAGCTGCTCGCGGAACCAGCGCAGCTTGACCTGATCATGGAAGCCCTGGCCGCCTTCATGGGCGTTGAACGGATATTCGCTGATCGTCTTCGGGCCGCCGTAGTGGTTGAACGCGGCATAGACCGTGGACGGCGGCGTGGTCTCGTCCATGAGGCCCACCGAAAAGAGTGCCGGTGCTGCGGCGCGTCGACCGAGGATCGCCATGTCGAAGTAGGCGAGGGTGGTCATCACCTCGTGGACGTGATCGCGATGGGCCTTCAGGTAGCGCGCGATCTCGGCGTAGGGATCCGTGTCCTTGAGCGTGGTCGCCCGCGGGAAGTCGCTGAGGAATGGCACGTCCGGCATCGAGGCGATCAGGTCGGGGACGAGGGCCGCCGCCGCGATGCTCAAGGCCCCGCCCTGGCTGCCACCGGTCACGGCCACCCGCCGCGCGTCGATGGCCGGGTTCGTTCGCGCGGCTTCGACCGCGCGGACCGCATCGGTGACGAGCCGGCGGTAGTAGTACGTCTGCGGATCGCGGATGCCGCGGGTCATGAAGCCAGGGTGGAACGGCGCGCCGCTGTCGTCCGGGTCGTTCGTGTCGCTGACGGACCACGTGGAGCCCTGCCCGCGCGTATCCATCACGAGATGGGCGTAGCCGGCCGCGGCCCACAACGTGCGTTCGTGCGGGAGGCCGCGGCCACCGCCGTACCCGACGTACTCGACGACGGCAGGCAGTGGCCCATCACGATGGACGGGCAGATGCAGCCAGCCACGGATCGGCGATCCGCCAAAGCCTGCGAACGTCACGTCGAACGACTCCAGGACCGTCAGGCCGGTGTCGATGGGGACGAACGTCGCGCCGAGCTCATGCGCTCGCGCGTCGGCCAGGGTGGATGCCCAGAACGCGTCCAGGTCGGCCGGGACCGCCAGGTCCGGTGTATAGGCGCGCAGCTCGTCGAGCGGCAGGTCGTACTGGGCCACGGATCCCGTCTCCTATGCACGCGCCGATGGCGCGATCAGCTCGAGCAGGTCGACATCCACGTCATAGCCGCCACGACGCTCGATCCGAGCGCCGGGTCGACCGTGTCCGATGATCCCGAACGGTCCCTCGAAGTTCCACAACGCGTAGCCCCAACCGTACTCGTGGAAGAGGCCGACGAGATCCCCCAGCCACCGCAGCGCATCGCCATTCGGGGTACGAACGTAGCACCCGAACTCGCCGATGTGGATGGTGGCCCCGGCACGCTCGGTCGCCAGCCACGGTTCGTAGAACTCCCGAAGGTCCGCGAGCCCCCAGTGCTTGCCCTCATAGAGGACGCCCGGGTAGCGCGATGCAGGTTCAGCGACAGGTGCATCCCGCGTTCGCGGCAGGCGGCCAGGACGTCGTCGATGGCCGCGAAGACGGACTCATCGGGGTGGACGTAGTCGAATCCGCTGGTCCAAACCTGGTAGTCGGTGGGAAGCCGGAGGAAGCGGAAGCCATTGGCGGCCATGAAGTCGAGCGCCCGCCGATCCACGGGGAGGGGTCGCTGCCCGCGTTCGACCAGCATCCACTGGACGTTGAAGCCGGTCAGGGGCATGGGACCTCGGCGGTGGAGCAGCACTGAAGCTTGTATCGTCGCATCCGGGACGGCCCGCCTGTGCGACGAGGCGGCGCCTGGACAGCGAATGGGGCATCCACCCCACTGCCCACCGAGCCGGGGGTTTGCTAGTCTGCGACGATGGGGACCCTCACCTGCCTGCAGTGCGGTCAGACGCGCGTCGGGAACTTCCGATTCTGCCGCGCCTGCGGCTTCGATTTCGACACGCTCCCGCCGGTCCCGACTCCCACCACCCAGGGCATCGCGGCCGGCCCGCAGGTCCGTCGCCGACAGACCGTGCGGATGCCGGAGATCCCGGTCCAGCGGATCCTGCTCTTCGCCTCCATCGCGGCCCTCGGGATCAGCGCGATCGCGTTGCTGACCCGGCCTGTGCCGGGCGGTGCGGTCGCCGGGATCACGTCGCCGCCCTCGGCCGGGGGTCCCGACGCCTCTCCCGTCTCACCCGCCCTGACGCCGTTGCCCGTGAGCGGGTCGCTGAGCGGTCCGGTCGGCGATGTCCAGCGCGGCAAGGTCGTCAAGGTGATCGACGGCGACTCGATCCTGGTGGACCTCGGCGGGTCCGGTGGTGTGGTCAGCGTCCGGTATATCGGCATCGACGCACCCGCGCCGAATGACGGCGACGTGGCCCATGCCTGGATGGACGACATCTCGACTCGCGCGAACGTGGATCTGGTGGCCGGGCGCACGGTCCTCCTGGAACGGGACGCCACCGATCGCGACCTCGACGGGCGACTCCTGCGTGACGTGTGGACGGATCGAGGAGGGAGTCTGGTCCTGGTCAATCTCGAGCTCGTCCGCGGCGGATACGCGCAGGCGAGCTCAGCGCCGCCGAACGTCCGCTACGACGCGTGGCTCGCCGCCGCCCAGGTGCAAGCCACGGCAGCCGGGCTGGGGATGTGGGGACCGGCCCCGTCAGCGTCGCCGGCCAGCAGTCCCTCGCCGTCTCCTGCGTCGACGGGTCCAGCCGGACCGTCCGGGTCGCCCACTGCCTCGGGATCAGTGGTGCCGTCGGGCTCGACGCTGCCGCCCAGCGCACGGCCATCGGCGACCCCGGGAGCCGTGCCAAGCCCTTCCTGACCGGTGCGGGGCGCCCGCTGAAGGGCACGGGACAGCCGCTGATCGGCACAGAACGGCCAACCGCACCGTTTGCGACCAGACCCCACCGGACTCGACGGCGAGGTGCGACCACGCACCGCAAGATGGTCCTCCGACCAGTCGGCGGATGGGCTATCCGGCGACATCCTCGACTAGACTGACCCACCCGACGCCCATCCCTTCAGGTGAGGCGACGGTCACGGTAGTGCACGAGAGGAACGCGCGATCGCCGATGCCTGACGAGTTCTGCCCAGATTGCGGCACGCCCCGGACCGCACTGTTCCGGTATTGCCGCGGGTGCAACCTCGATTTCGACGATCTCGATGCTCGCGGCGAGCTACCGGGTGGGCCATTCACTCCCACGCCCGGGGCGCCCCGGCCGCGACCCTTCGAAGGGTCGCCGGACAGTGTCGGGTCGCCCAGCGCGTTCGGACGACGACCATCCATCCTGCGCCGGCTCGGCGCGGCAGCCACGTCGTCGACCTCGGGCCCGGTCGAGGCTGATCCCTATGATTCCGCCGGCGCCAACGAGGTAGTCGAGACCGAGCAGCCCATCCGCGTCCGCACACCACGGAAGCCGAGGACCCCTCGCCAGGTCCGCAATCAACGCTATGTCGCCATCGCGCTGACCGCGCTCGTGGTGGTCGGCGGCGTGGCCGCGCTCGGGATGAACGCGTCCTGGGATCTCCGGGTGTTGCCCGGCGGCGTCGGTGACGTGGGTTCCAATGGCGGGGTGCAGGGTGCGACCGGCGCGCCTGATGCCACCCCTGGTCCAAGTTTCTCCGGCAGCTCCGTGGCCCCCAGCCCGGGCGTCAGCGGGCCCCGCGCTCCGACTGGTCCGACCGTGGAAGGCACGGTCGAGCGGGTGATCGATGGCGACACGATCCTCGTTCGGGTCGGGACTCAGGATTGGCGCGTCCGGTACATCGGTATGGACACGCCCGAATCGGTCAAGCCCGGTTCGCCGGTCCAGTACCTGGGTCCGGAATCAGCGCAGGCGAACCAGCGACTCGTGGGTGGGCAGAAGGTCACCCTCGAGCAGGAGGTCTCCGACTACGACCAGTACGGTCGTCGGCTCCGGGACGTCTGGGTGCACATCGATGGTGGCAGCCTCGTCCTCGCCGGCTACGAGCTGGTTCGCGAGGGCTATGCCCGGATCGACACGGTGCCGCCCGACGTGAAATACCAGGTCGCGTTGCTCGCCGCAGAACAGGACGCCCGAACAGCCGACCGAGGCTTGTGGGGGAGCGGCGTGACGGCCACGCCATCGCCGGGCGAGACGGTATCGCCGATCAACCTGCCGGCGCTCCTCAGCATCGACCCGGTGGTCGTGCGTGCCGGGACCCCCACGCTCTTCCGCGGCAACGCGGGTCAGTACACGTGGCGGACGGTCAGCTTCGACCAGTCGTCGGCGACGATCCGCTGGGACCTCACCTCCGGCACGGCGTCCGGGTGCCAGCTGGACTGGCGGATCGTGGCCGTCTCCGGCTCGCCGGCCAGCGGCTCCGTCCTGGTCCAGGGCAAGTCCTCCATCACGGACCAGACGACGGCCGCCACGCCCACCAGCCCCGACACACTCCAGATCACGACGACCTGCTCGAACTGGAAACTGACACTGACCGGGAAGTCCGCCCTGTAGTCAGTCACCTCGTGCCGCCGCATCCAGCGCGGCGAGCATCCGTTCGTCGCTCGGCAGGGACGCCACCCGGGCGGCTTCGCGCGTCAGGGTGATCAGCGCATCGGTGGGGAGTCCATCGCCGGGTCGGAACGTGAGGAACCGGACCCGCCGCAGGTTCAGGTGCGCCCCCTCCAGGCGTCGCTCGGGGTCGGCCATCGCGATCCCCCAGTGGAACCCGAGATGGACGTGGATCGGCTCTGGCGCGACATACGCGAAGAGCGGCGATCGACGGCCGAGCGGCAGTTCATAGCCGATGAGCTGCCAGCCGCCGCGGACACCTTCGACAGCCTCGGGAACCGCGTTGCGGACGATCTCGCGCAGGCGTTCCGCGTGCTCGCGGATCGCGGGCGGATAGCGGTCGAGCAAGGACTCGGGCGGGATGGTGTCGCGCATCTCGCCATGATGCCCGACGACGCCGTCAGGACCTGGCATATCCGACCCCGGGAATCGATCGACCCTGAGTCGACTGACGACTCAGGGTCGGGGATCACATCGGTTTGGCGGGTCGCTTACGCGGCCCGCGCCGCGAGGAGATTAGCCGCGTTGGCTGCGGAAGCAGTCGCTGCAATAGACGGGCTTGCCGCTCGTCGGACGGAAGGGGACCTGGGCCTCCTTGCCGCACGAGGAACACGTCGCCGCGAACATCTCGCGGGGACCGCGGTCACGGTCGCCGTAGCCACCGCCACCGCCACCACCACCGTAGCTGCCTGCGCCGCTGGAGTAGCCTCCACCGGAGCTGTAGCTGGAACCGCCACCCTCGCTGTTGCGAGCAGCCTTGCGGCTGGCTCGGCAGGAAGGGCACCGTCGCGGCTCGGTGAAGCCGCGCTGGGAATAGAAGTCCTGCTCGGACGAGGTGAACACGAATTCTTGTCCACAGTCCGCACAGGTCAGGTTCTTGTCGTTGTACACGGAAACAGAAACTCCTCTCGGCGATCGACGCGATCCCTTCATCGGGTTCTCGCGTCAGTCGTGAGAGGAGTCCGAGTGCGTCGTTTCGTCGTATGTGGCTGCGAACGCTTTTCGCAGCACTACCTTGGCAGCATACGCCCGATCTCGGCGTCTGACTAGCCCCAGATTCGAGCGGGTGGCGCGTCGCCGCGCCAAGGATCGCCGAGCCCGTCGCTCAGCCGATCTCGACGCCGGCCGCGCGCGCGTCCTCGAGAAGCGAGACCAGCGCTTCGTCGGTCGTCGCCGACGCCTGGACGAGGCCCATCACGCGAGAGATCCCAAGCTCGCGCATCGCCGCGAGGCGTTCGATCCGCTCTGTACCTGCCGCGGCGATCTGGCCCCAGAACAGGTGGACCGAGACGGGTAGCGTGGCCGGATCGCGGTCGATCTCCTCGCAGCGTGCCCGGATGATCGGCAGCGCCTCGGCCACCTCGGCCGGCGAGAGGCCATCGAGGTTGAGTTCGTCGGCGTACTTCGCCGCAAGGCGCCAGGTCACGTTCGGGCCGTTGCCGCCAACCATGATCGGCACGCGCGGCTGCTGGATCGGCTTCGGGACGTTACGCGCATTCCTGACCGAGCTGTAGGTGCCCGCATACGTCGCGTGCCGGTTCTTGTCGCCGGCGAGCATCGCGCTGATCACGCCGAGATCGTCACCAAGCCGAGCCAGGCGTTCCTTCGTCTCGGGGAAGCCGTAGCCGTAGGCCAGCCACTCGTCTTCCTTCCAACCGGCGCCGATCCCAAGGTCCATCCGGCCGCCGCTGATGGTGTCCATCGTGGAGATCATCTTGGCCGTCAGGGCCGGATTGCGAAACGCGGTGCAGATCACGATGTGACCGAGGCGAACGCGGTTCGTGAGCGCTGCCAGCGCCGAGAGCGCTGTGAACGATTCGAACGTGATCTCGTCCATGGGGCGGGGAACCGTGTGGAAGTGATCGAAGAGCCAGATCGACTCGAAGCCGAGACGGTCGGCCTGCTGCGCGACCGCCGTCGTCCGCGCCCACGCCTTCAGGGGGTCCCAGCCGTCGAACTCGCCGGTCCAGCCCTGGGGAACGATGGCGCCGATCTTCATCCGATCCTCCACATCACGTGTCGCTGATGGGGCCATCATCGACCATCCGGGTCACCTGCCCCGCATCGAAAGGACAAGGACCATGGACTGGACCCTTGAAGTCGTCATCGTGCCCGTCTCGGATATCGACCGGGCGGTCGCGTTCTATCGCGACCAGGTGGGCTTCCACCTCGACCATGACACCACCAACGAGCACATGCACGTCGTGCAGTTGACGCCGAACGGCTCGGGCTGCTCCATCGTGATCGGGGACCTGCCAAGCCAGAACCAGATGGCACCGGGGTCGATGCGCGGGCTCCAGTTGGTCGTGGCCGACGCCCAGGCTGCACGCCAGGAACTGATCGCCCGTGGCGTCGAGGCCAGCGACATCATGGTGTTCGACGAGCGCGACGGCGGCACGTTCTTCGGCTTCAGCGACCCGGACGGCAACACGTGGTCCGTCCAGCAGATGAAGGTCCGAGGCGAGCGACCGCTCATCCCGCTCGATCATCGCGAGCGGTACGACGAGGGTGGTGAGCCGTAGTGGGATGAGTGCCGCGGGGGCGTCGTTCTAGCCGACGGGCTGTGCAGGTGCCGGGATGCACCAAAGGCCATGCCACACGTCCCCCCTCGTCTTGACCGGACGTCCCGGCACGCGGACACTCCCCGCACACGCCCAATCGTTGCGACATGGTTTCGAACCGGACCAGTCGCCTTGGAGGAGGGATCGATCGCATGCGCCTGCGCGGCCGCCGCCTGTCAACGAGCTTTGCTGTCGTCCTGATCGCCAGCATGGCGACCGGTGCTGCGGTGAACGCTGCCAGTCCGCCACTCATCACGGTCGATTCCGCGACCCTGTCGGTCAATGAGGGTCAGACCGCCCACATGGGCGGCACGTTCACCGAGACGGATGGCGACGCGGTCACCCTTTCGGCGTCCGTGGGCACGATCGGGGTCGACCCGAACGACGCCACGCGATGGGCATGGTCGATGCCCGTCCTCGACGGCCCGGCCCTGACCACGGTGACCGTCACCGCCACCGATACGGATGGCCCGGCGAACGCGATGTTCGACCTGACGGCCGTCAATATCCCGCCCGTCGCCTCGACGACTGGCGCCCACTACGTCCCTGTCGGGTCCGCCTCGGATCGGGTCTTCCACTACACGGCGACCGACGTCGCCGCTGACGCAGCCCTCACGAACGTCGTGGACTGTGGCGCCGGCGTGGTCAAGGCCTCCGACGGCTCGACCGTTCGCTGCGCGTTCCCGCTTGGTGGCGCGACCCTGGTCGGCGTCCGCTCGACGGACAAGGACGGCGGCACGACCGATGGCCGCCTCCCGGTGCGGGCCACGTCCAACGTCTCGTCCGTGGCCGATGCGACGATCCGCATCGACGGCGCGGCCGGCGGCGACCAGATGGGTGGCGCGCTTGCCGCCCCTGACCTCAACCATGACGGCAAGGCCGACATCGCCATCGGCAGCACCATCACCACCAACGGATCCGTGGTGGATCCGGGGTACGTCATGGTCACCTTCGGTCGAGCCAGCTTCGGCACCATCGACCTCGGCACCCTCGCTCCCGCCGCCGGGATCCGCATCGACGGGCCTGCCGGTGTCGGCTTCGGGCGCTCGCTGGCGTCGGCCGGCGACATCAACGGCGACGGCATCGACGACCTGCTGATCGGCGCCGAGGGCGCTGCCTCGGGCAAAGGCGTGGTCTACGTCGTGTTCGGTTCCGCCACCATCACGAGCCTTGACGTGACCACCATGACGGCCGGCCAGGGCGCCACCATCACCGGCGCCGCTGTCGGCGACCTCACGGGTCGTGCCATCGCCGGTGTCGGCGACGTCAACGGCGACCTCCACGCCGACATCGCGATCGGCTCGCCGGGCCACTCGGCCGGCGCGGGCGGGGTCGACATCCTGTTCGGCGGCGCGGCCTCGTTCACCAGCGTCGACCTGGCCTCCCTGTCGACGCGCGGCGTCCACATCTCCGGTGCCGGGACCGCGAGCGGTTCATCGCTGGCCGGTGGCGACGTCAACGGCGACGGCCGGGCCGACGTGGTGATCGGCTCGCCGAGTGGTGCCGGATCGAACGCCACGGTCATCTATGGCCAGACCGCCATGACCGATATCGATGCCAGCACCCTGACCTCCGGCCAGGGCTTCACGATCGGCAGCGACGAAACCCTCGGGATCACCGCGGTGGGTGCCGGCGACATGAACGGCGACGGGTTCGCCGATGTCGTCATCGTCCACCCGGGCTTCGACTGGGGTGTCTCGATCGTCCGTGGCGCCGCCACGAACGCATCGATCGCCCACCTCGCCACCGCGTCGCGAGCGACCGTCCTTCGGATCGTCGCCCCGAATGACACGCTCGGCGGGGACATGGCCCTGTTCGATTCGAACAGCGACGGTCGAAAGGACCTGCTCATCGGCGCCCACGCGGACCAGAACAACGGCGACGGATCGGGCAGTGCCTACATCGTGAAGGGCGCTGCTGTCCTCGCCGATGTCGACCTCTCCGTCCTCGACCCGCGCTGGACGCGCGTCGACGGCGACAACCCGGACGCCTTCGCGGGTGACGCGGTGGCTGCCGGCGACGTGGATGGCGATGGCATCGCTGACCCGATCGTCGGCGCTCCCGGTGCCACCTCGTGGACCGATCCCTCCCTGCCGGGTCGGATCAGCGTCGTGTTCAGCCGGCCCGACCTGACGCCGCCGACCGTGGCCGCCCCGGCGACCTCGGTCCCGGTCGGGGTCAAGCTCAGTGGTTCGTCACCGATCGTCCGCCTCGCGTGGACCGGCGCTGACGCCGGGACCGGCGTGGACCACTTCGAACTCGGTCGCCAGGTCGACGGTGGAGCGTGGGTCTCGCTCGGAGCCATCACGGCCACCCATGTCGATGCGGCGCTTGGCTCTGGCCATGACTACCGGTTCCGCGTCCGCGCCTTCGACGGCGTCGGCAACGTCTCCGGCTGGGCGATGGGTTCCACGTTCCACATCAGTGGCTACCAGGACACCACGTCCACCGTGCATTACGTGGGCCGGTTCGCGCTCTCCAGGAGCACGAGCTATGCAGGCGGCACCACCCACTACGCCAGCACGGCCGGCAAGACCGCCAGCCTGACCTTCACGGGCCGGCAGGTTGTGTTCGCGGCCCCCACCGGACCGTCGCGCGGGAGTGCGAAGGTCTACATCAACGGCAAGTACAGCAAGACCATCAGCCTCTACTCGAGCACGAACCAGGCGTCGACCGTGCTCGGCGTGTGGGCGTGGTCGACTGGTGCCAGGCGGACCATCACGCTCAAGATCGTCGGGACCCACGGGCATGCCCGGGTGGATATCGACGAGTTCATCGTGGTGCGCTGAGAGGCGCCATCCCCGGGTTCGAACGTCGCCCGGTCACTACCATGGTCCCCATCGATCGCTGACGCGAGAAGAGGTGGGCGATGGGTTCGTGGCCGGGCGCTGTTACTGCCATCACGCTGTTCGTCGAGGACCTGGCGGCGACGAAGCGGTTCTATATGGAGGTCTTCGGGCTGCCGATCCACTATGAGGACGACGTCTCGGCGGTCTTCCTGTTCGGCAGCACGATGATGAATCTGCTCAAGGTCAGCGAGGCGCCGGAGCTGATCGCGCCAGCGCTGGTCGCGTCCCCGGCCGCCGGTGCGCGGTTCCAGTTCACTCTGGATGTCGACGACGTCGACGCGATGTGTGCCGAGCTGGCGACGCGCGGCGTGACCCTGCTGAACGGGCCGATGGACCGTCCCTGGGGGATCCGCACGGCGAGCTTCATGGATCCCGCCGGTCACATCTGGGAGATCGCCAAATAAGGCGAGGCGGCGCGACCTGGTTGGGCCGCCGGCGCGAGCGGCGCGACCCGATTCGGCCGCTTGTGCCCTTACATCTCGAACGGGCTGGTCAGCTGGAAGTAGTTGCCGTCCGGATCCTCGAAGGTGGCGATCAACGAGCCGGGTGCGCCTTCGAATTCGTACGGCGCCGTGACCACGATCGCGCCGGCGGCCTTGAACCGCTCGAAGTCGGCAGTAACGTCCTTGCTCTCGATGTTCCAGATCATCCGACCCGGCGACACGTTGCGGCCCTTGACCTCGGAGTGGGGCCCGACGGACACGTAGCCGGAGCCGATCTGCCAGCTGGCGAAGCCGTCGCCCTCGTAGGCCGGCGTGCCCAGGAGCTTGGTGTAGTACTCGGCCAGCGGCCCTGGGTTCTCGGACCCAATGAGCAGGTTGTTGAAGTCCATGGTGGTTCTCCTTGTCGCTGCGATCCCACGGTGGCGGTCAGCATGACCGAAGCGTGTTGTCGCGGTGTGGTCGCCCGCCGTCACGCGACCTTGTGGTTTGCCATCGATCCGTCCAGAACCAAGCCTGGTCCGCGGGGACGGCCATGAGGGCAAACAAGCTCCACGCCGACCGTCGTCACGCTCGACGATCCGCAGCAGCGCGTCGGGCTTGTCGAGGCCCATGCGGCGACGAAGCTCGGGCGGCAACGCGATCGTGCCTCGCGATTGGACCGACACCACGTGGGTCGTCATGCGCAGCAGCATTTCTGCACTCTGGAACCGCGAACCGATCGGTGAGTCGCGGTCGTCAGGCCAAGACCAGGTGCGTCAGCTGCAACCGCTCGTCGAGCCGCAGTTCAGGCACTTGTAGCAGCTGCCGTTGCGGACCATGATCGAGCCGCAATCCGAGCAGCCGGGGGCGTCGGCTTGGGTCTGGAAGCTGACCTTGGTCTGGCCGAGGTTCAGCGTGATCGTGCCCGTTCCGTTGCCAGTCTTGGCACTGCCGTTGCCGTTGGTCGTGTGCCCATTCGTGTGACCGTTGGTCGCGATGACCGCCAGCTCATCCTTGACGACGGGCGCCGGCGCGACGACTTCTGGAGCGGCCGCGACGGCGGTCGCCTTCGGCGCATCGGCCGGAGCCGCCGGACTCGCCTGGACCGCGGTGGGAGCCGCCGGGGCTGACGATGCGATCGACGGAGCCGACGTGGTCGGCCCCTCGTCGTCCTCGACCACCGCGGACCGGTCGATCAGCCCGAGGATCGCCTTGTCGTCGTTCGAGAGGAAGCGCGACCCCAGCCACCGGAAGATGTAGTCCACGAGCGACTTCGCGATCGGGATCTCCTGGTTGCCGGTGAAGCCGCTTGGCTCGAACCGGACGTGCGCGAACTTGTTGACGAGGTCACGCAGCGGCACGCCGTACTGGAGCGCCACGGAGACGGCGGTCGCGAAGGTGTCCATGAGCCCGGAGACCGTGGAACCTTCCTTGGCCATCTTCAGGAAGATCTCGCCGGGCTGCCCATCGGGGTAGAGGCCGACGGTGATGTAGCCCTCGTGACCGGCGATATCGAACTTGTGGGTGACCGCCGAGCGCTCGGCCGGGAGTCGATGTCGATGCGGCAGCGCGGCCTCGGCCTGGGCCTTGGCGAGCTGCTTGCGCAGCTTCTCGACCACCGCAGCGTCGACGGTTTCGACGGCGTCGCCGTCCTTCTTCTTCGAGGTGGAGAGCGGCTGGCTGCGCTTGGAGTTGTCGCGATAGACGGCGATCGCCTTGAGGCCCAGCTTCCAGCCCTCGAGGTAGACCCGTTCGATCTCCTCGGCGGTGGCGGCTTCGGGCATGTTGACGGTCTTGCTGATCGCGCCGCTGATGAACGGCTGGATGGCGCCCATCATCCGGACGTGGCCCATGTAGTGGATGGACCGTGTGCCGTTGGCCGGCTTGAACGCGCAGTCGAAGACCGGCAGGTGCTGCGGCTTGAGGTGCGGCGCGCCTTCGATGGTGTCGTGCTCGGTCAGGTAGGCGAGGATCTCGTCGACCTCTTCCGCGCCGTAGCCCAGCTTGCGCAGGGCCGCGGGGACGGTCTGGTTGACGATCTTGAGGAAGCCCTCGCCGACCAGCTTCTTGTACTTGATGAGGGCGATGTCCGGCTCCACGCCGGTGGTATCGCAATCCATCATGAAGGCGATGGTGCCGGTGGGCGCGAGCACGGTGACCTGCGCGTTGCGGTAGCCGTACTGCTCGCCCAGCTGGAGCGCCTCGTCGAAGACCTGCGTCGCGAGACGGGCCAGGTCCTTGGGCACGCCGGCGGTGGGGATGTTGTACGACGCCGTGCGGTGCTTCTTGATGACCCGCAGGAACGGCGCTTCATTGGTCGTGTACTCGGCGAACGGGCCGCCGTGATCGCGGGCGATGACGCTCGACTGGCGATACGCCTCGCCGTGCATGATCGCGGTGAGCGTGGCCGCGAAGTTGCGGCCCTCGTCGGAGTCGTAGGCGAGGCCACGGCTCATCAGCAGCGCGCCGAGGTTCGCGTAGCCCAGCCCGAGCGGCCGGAACGTGTGCGAGTTCTTCTCGATCTGGGGCGTGGGATAGCTGGCGTTGTCGACCAGGATCTCCTGGGCCGTCAGCGTGAGCTTGGCCGCATAGCGGTAGTCGTCGCCATCGAACTCGCCGTCCTCGCGCACGAACTTCATGAGGTTCAGCGAGGCGAGGTTGCAGGCGGTGTCGTTGAGGAACATGTACTCGGAGCACGGGTTCGATGCGTAGATCGGCGCCGTGTTCGAGCTGGTGTGCCAGTCGTTGATGGTGGTGTCGTACTGGATGCCGGGGTCGCCGCAGAGGTGCGCGGCGTCGGCCATCTTGCGGAAGATGTCGCGGGCCTTGAACGTATCCATCGCCTCGCCACCGACCACGGCGTGCGTGGTCCAGTCGCCGTCATCGACGACGGCGTTCATGAACGCATCGGTGACGCGGACGCTGTGGTTGGCGTTCTGGAAGAAGACGCTGCCGTAGGCCTCGCCCGTGAAGCTGGGGTCGTACCCGGCCTCGATGAGCGCCCAGGCCTTCTGCTCCTCATGCGCCTTCGAATCGATGAAGTCGAGGATGTCCGGGTGACCGGCGTCGAGGATCACCATCTTCGCGGCGCGGCGGGTCTTGCCACCCGACTTGACCACGCCGGCGAAGGCGTCATAGCCCTTCATGAAGGAGACGGGGCCTGAGGCGGTGCCGCCGCCGGCCATCTTCTCGCGGGAGGAGCGGATCGTGGAGAGGTTGGAGCCGGCGCCGGAGCCGAACTTGAAGAGCATGGCCTCGGTCTTGGCGAGGTCCATGATCGAGCTCATGGTGTCCTGGACGCTGTTGATGAAGCAGGCCGAGCACTGCGGCTTCTCTTCGATGCCGACGTTGAACCAGACCGGCGAGTTGAACGCCATCTTCTGGTGGACGATCAGGTGGGTGAGCTCGGCCTGGAACGCCTCGAGGTCGGCGGGCGTGGCGAAGTAGCGCTGGGTCTCGGCCCACGCGGCGATCGTGTTGACGACACGGTCGATGAGCTGGCGGACGCTGGTCTCGCGCTCAGGGGTGTTGAGATGGCCGCGGAAGTACTTGCTGACGACGACGTTGGTGGCCAGCTGGCTCCAGAAGTCCGGGACCTCGACGTCCTTCTGCTCGAAGACGCTCTTGCCCGACTCGTTGGCGATGCCGGCGGTGCGCAGTTCCCAGGTGATCTCGTCGTAGGGATGGACGCCCGGGCGGGTCCAGCGGCGCTCGAAGGTCAGGCCCTTGACCGGGGTGGTGCCATCGGCTTCCGTGCCGTCGAAGGAGACGCCGTACGGGCCGACGTGGCGGCCGGCCGCGTGCGCGGGGGTCTGGGCCGTGTGCGTGGTCGTCGTCGCGGCGGCTTGCGCAGTCTGTGTCGTGGCGGTCCCTGCCGCGGACTTCGCGGTCTGCGCCGTGGCGGTCCCTGCCGCGGCGGATGTCTTGTCCCTCAGGGTCTTCGCCGGCTGATCCTTGACCACGACCGTGCTGCCATTCCCTCGCGCCATCGACTCTCTCCTCGTCCTACCGATACCGCCGCTCTCGTAGCTGCGGCATTCCCCAAAACCGTCGTGCGTGCCGAACGTCCTGGGGGCCACTCCGGACCGGCGAAAAACGTGCCAGTGGGAGTGCGTGGGCGACTCGGTTTGTGCAGGCGACCCGGTGAACGATACGCCGGGGAGGACGGGCAGTCAAGCCCAAAAACACAAGATGTAGTGGTACGAGTGGGGGACGCGTCGCAACATATGGTGGTACGTGGTTGTGAGCGTGCGAGGCGGGTTTCCACGCTGCGAGCCGGATCGTCCACCGTGCGAGGGTCGGTTGTGCACCGCGAGGGTGCCGGTTGTCCACGGGTCGTGCACATCGTCTCATATGGGACAGACGTTCTGTTTGCGTGGTGGCGTGGCGGGGTTCCAGGGGCGAACGCCAGACGGACCCGGGCCGTCACGGTCATCAGGTGGCAATTGGGCCAGCGGTGCCGACCGACCGTGGTTCTCTCCGCCATTTCGGTGTCTGGCGGATGCTAAGGCGAGCCCGGAGCCTCGGACCGAGGTCCTGAACCAGCAGGACCCTCGTCGCGGGTGACCGTTCGTGCGTGGGCGGACGTGATGATCGTGCCAAAGCCTCCCCTGGCGACTCCGGATCCGTGCCTCGAGTCGCCTAAGGGTCCGGTAGACGCTTGAATGGCGGAGTCGGGCGCAGTTCGGGCGCGATTCGGACGGAGCCGGGCGCGGTTCGGACGGAGTCGGGCGCGGTTCGGACGGAGTCGGAGCCACCAAGCCCCGACCACCGACGACATCCCAGTGGATCGCCGAATAAGCCGCAGGTGAGTGGGATCCGTCATCGTCGTGGCATGGATGACCAGACGTTCGGCGTCATCGTGCGGACGACGAGGGTCCGGCAGGGCAAGCGGCAGGTCGATGTCGCGCGCGCGGGCAAGGTGTCCGCGGCGACCGTCGGGAGGATCGAGCGGGGGCACTTCGGGCCGATCTCGCTCGATGCCGTCCGGAGGGTGTGTGCGACCGTCGAGATCCGAGTCGAACTCCAGCCTCGGTCGCGCGGCGCCGACCTCGACCGGATGCTCGGCGCTCGGCACGCGCAGCTCGCCGAAGCGGTCGCCAAGGCGTTCCTGGAGGACTGGCCCGACTGGGCGCTGCTCCCCGAAGTCTCCTTCAACATCTTCGGCGATCGCGGGGTGGTCGATCTCCTCGCGTGGCACCAGGGTCGTCGCGCGTTGCTGCTGATCGAACTCAAGACCGAGATCGTCGACATCGGCGGGATGATCGGCACCCTTGACCGGAAGTGGCGCCGCGGCCGCGAGATCGTGGCCCCTCGCGGGTGGGATCCGTTGACGGTTTCGACGTGGCTGATCGTCGCGGGAGGACGAACCAACGAGCGCCGCATCGCGGCTCACCGGACGACGCTTCGCGCCGCGTATCCGGACGACCTTCGTCGCGTCAGGACGTGGCAGGCCGATCCGGACGTGCCGATCGCAGCGATGACCATGTGGCCGACGGGCGGCGAACAGGCCATCGCCGCGTCTCCGGTCACCCGCGTGCGGGTGCGACGCCCACGACCCGCGCCCGATGACAGCGCCACCGCGCGACGCCCACGACCCGCGCCCGATGACACCGCCACCGCGCGACGCGACCCGCACCCGATGACGACGAATCGAGGCCTAGACCCGCCCTGACCTCGAACCGGAACTCGCCGTTTCACTCACGATCGTGACGCCAGGCCCGGACAGGATGGTCGGAGCGATGCGAGGATGTCCGCGTGACCCTTCGCGACGAGATCCTCGAACAGCCCGCGGCAGCCGCGCGCTTCCTGGCGACGCAGTCGGACGCCATCGACTCGCTCGCCATCGCGCTCCGTGCGCACACCATCGAGCACGTCGTCATCGTGGCGCGCGGCACGTCGGATCACGCCGCGATCTACGCGCAATACGTGCTTGGGGTCCGTCACGGGATGACCGCCGGACTGGCCACGCCGTCGGTCGTGTCGGTCTATGGCGCGGACCCCGGTCTCGCGCATTCGCTCGTGGTCGCGATCAGCCAGTCGGGGGCGTCGCCGGATATCGCCGCCGTCGTGGATGCCGCCCGCCGCCAGGGAGCCCCGACCGTCGCACTCACGAACGACCCGTCATCGGCGCTCGCCCGCAGTGCCGAATGGGCGATCGACCTCTCCGCCGGTCCGGAACGGGCGATCGCGGCGACCAAGACCTACACGGCATCCCTGCTGGCGATCGCGGCACTCTCGGCCGCGCTCCGTGATGATCCGGCCGATCGGGCGGGTGTCGCCGCGATCCCGGACGGGCTCGCGACGATGCTGACTCTCGAACCCGAGATGGCCGAGATCGCCCAGGCGCATGCCGCCGCGACTCGAGCGCTCGTCATCGCGCGCGGCTACGAGTACGCCACCGCTCGAGAGTGGGCGATCAAGATCAAGGAGCTCGCGCATGTCTTCGCGGACCCATATTCCGCAGCGGACTTCCAGCACGGACCCGTGGCGCTGGTGGAACCGGGCGTGCCGTTGATCGCGATCGTGCGCGCCGGCCCGACCGCAGCGGGCCTGACCGGGCAGCTGCTCCAACTACGCGAAGATCTGGATCCGGACCTGACCGTGCTTTCGGACGTGCCGGCGGCCCTCGCGGCGGCGACTCGGCCCGTCGCCATCCCGCCACCGCCCGCGGAGTGGCTGGGTCCGATCCTGACGATCGTGGCGGGACAGCTCCACGCCATGCACCTGACGATCGCCCGCGGCTTCGACCCGGATGCGCCGCGCAGCATCCACAAGGTGACGCGAACGCGTTGAGGGTGGTCACGGGGTAGCGGTCGGCGTCGCCCGGCGCGTCGGCTCGTGCGTTCGACAGACGCGGTTTCGCGACAGAAGCCTCGTGGACCGATCCCCGGGATGCATTGACCGCCCGACCTGCCGCGGCCCCACGCTCGAACATGCCGAGCGTGCGTGTGTCAG